>PLSJ01000446.1 GCA_003165115.1 Syntrophaceae bacterium
CCGTGTGGTCGCCGAAGGGACCCTCCATGCGCCGCTCCCCCGGATCGATGTAGCCCTCCAGGACGAACTCCGCCTCCGCGGGTACCTCCAGGCCGACGGTGACACACCTGACCAGGGCGACGGATTTTTGCCTGATGAACCCGGCCAGGATCATCTCGTCGATCCCCGGCGGCATCGGCGCCGTCGCGGCGTACGTCACGGCCGGGTCGGTGCCGATGGCGACGGCCACCTNNGTCGAAGACCTGCATGCGGTACATCCCGACGTTTCTCCGCCCGATGAGGCTTTTCGTGATGACGACGGGAAAGGTGACGAAAGGCCCGGCATCTCCCGGCCAGCAGTGGAGGATGGGGAGCTTCCGCACGTCCGCATCATTGCCTTTCAGGATAACCTCCTGGCAGGGGGGGGATGCGCCCATCCCTGTCTTCGGGAGGAACCTCGCCCACCCGGCGGCATCTCTGACCAGGCGCACCTTATCACGGAACGTCCGCGGGGGCGCGATGTCGATGATTTCCTTCAGGCGGCGTCCCAGGTCGTCGAGGTCATCGACGCCGAGGGCGAGGCGTATCCGCGCCGGGCTGCCGAAGGCGTTGGTGAGAACGGGAAATTCCGAGCCCTCCACATCCTCGAACAAAAGCGCCTGTCCGCCGTGTGCGCCCTTCGAGACCCTGTCGGTTATCTCCGCTATCTCCAAAAAAGGGGAGACCCTGTCCCGAATGCGCATAAGCTCGCCGGCGGCCTCCAGGGCTGCGATAAACTCCCGGATGCTGCGGTACGCGTGCGTCACGGTTTTTGACTTTTTCATGCCAGCCACCGCGCGATCTCGTCGGTCATGAGGGCGGCGAAGACCAGCACCGATATGACGCTGTTGATATGGTAGAAGGCTACGTCGATCTTTTCGAAATTGTGGGGCCGCACGATAAGGTGCTCGATCGTCAGGAGACAGCCGATCGCGCAGACGAAGCCGAGAAAGAACCAGGTAAGGGAAAAAAGCGGGAAGAGGGAGACCAGGGCCGCGAACGTCACGCCGTGGAGCACTTCCGAGATATGCATGGCCGTGGGGATGCCGAACCTGACCGGCATGGAGTAGAGCCCTTCCCTGCGGTCGAACTCGACGTCCTGGCAGGAGTAAAGGATGTCGAAACCGGCGATGTAGGTGGTGAGGGCGAGGGAGAGCATGGCGCCCCTGCCCGACAGCCTGCCGGTCACCGCCACCCAGACCGCCAGCGGGATAAGGCCGATCACCAGCCCCAGGGCAAGGTGAGACAGCCAGGTGAAGCGCTTTGTGTAGGAATAGCCGAAAAGCAGCCCCAGGACGATGACGGAGCACCAGAAACACGTGAAAGAGATAAAGAAGGCGGAGAGGATGAACAGGGCGCCCGAGGCCGCGATAAAGATGATCGTCTCCTTGCGGCTGATCCGCCTCGTGGGTAGCTCGCGCTGGGCGGTCCTCGGGTTTTTCGCGTCGATCGCGGCGTCGACCAGGCGGTTGAAGCCCATCGCCGCCGACCGGCCGCCGACCATGGCCAGGATGATGAAAAAGATGAGGTTGAAGGTAATCTGCGCCTCCCTGTGGGCCAAAAGAAGGGCAGCGAAGGCGAAAGGCAGCGCGAAAACGGTGTGCTCGAACTTTATCAGGGACGCATACGCGGCCGTCCTGGAGCCTAATCGGCGCAAAGGCTCGGAAAGGGCCGATTCCTCGGTCTTCTTTGCGACGGCGGAGAACTTCCAGGTACAGAGCCGCCTTTCCAGGAGGTTGCAAATCTCGTAGAGGCAGATGCCGAGCAGGCTCATGCCGACGATCCCCACGAAGAGCTGGGAGTAGTCCATCCTGGCCCAGGCGTCCATGATGAGGTACCCGAGGCCGCTCGTCGTCGCGAAGGATTCGATGAAGAAGAGCACCGAGATGGCCGTGCCGAGCCCTATCCGCAGCGCGGTGAAGCTGTGCGGGAGGGCTGCCGGGAGCACGACTTCCCGGAGGATCACCATGTCGCTGCCGCCCAAAGACCGGATGGAATCGTAATGCTTCTCGTCGATGGCCTTCACGCCGTCCCTGGTGGGGACGAGGATCTGGAAAAAGAGGATCGACGTGATGAGGATGATCTTGGAGAGGTCGCCCAGTCCGAAGATCAGGAGGACCAGGGGCAGGAGCACGATTTTCGGGACGGGATAGGTCATGAAGACGAGCGGGGCGACGACGTTGTCCAGGTGGGTGCCGTACCCCAGGAGGATGCCCGCGGGGAACGCGAGCAGCCAGGCGAGCACCATGCCGGTCACCACGCGGTATGCGCTGATGAGGAAATTCTGCCAGAAAGCCGCGGTCATGCAGGCGTCGGCAAAAGTCCGGAGCACCGTCTCCGGAGGGAGCAGAAAAGGAGACCGCACGATGGACGCGGAAATTTTCCAAAAAAGGATGAGTATCCCCAGGCAGAGCAGGTAATTGACGAGACTATTGCGCCCGTCCGCCTTTACCCTTGCCCCATTCCTGAACGTGCCTCTTTTCATCAATTCTCGATTAACCGGCGCACCCGCTTGCAGGTCTCGTGAAAGCCGGCCTCTTCCCGGAATTCTATCCTCCCCGCCCCCGGATTCGGGACGATCCCCTTGATGGAGGCGGGGCGCTTGCTGAGGACCAGTATCGAGCTTCCGAGGAATACCGCTTCTTCGACACTGTGGGTGACGAGGATGGTCGTCAGACCCTTATTCTTCCACAGCGCCATGAGCTGGTTCTGAAGCATCTCCCTCGTAAGGGCGTCGAGAGACGAGAAGGGCTCGTCCATGAGGAGAAGCTCGGGGTCCGTCGCCAGGGCCCGGCCAATGGCTATCCGTTGTTTTTCACCACCGCTCNNGTTGCTTCTCCCCGCCGCTTAAGGACCCGGGATAGCGGTCCCGGTATTCCAGGAGCCCCAGCTCCGCGAGTATCCGTTCCGACGTCGTCCTCTGGCTCACCTTGTCCCATCCCTGGACCTTCATGCCGAGACAGACGTTCTGTCCCACCGTCCTCCAGGGCAGGAGGCCGAAATCCTGGAGGATGAAGGAGGTCCGCATCGAAGGCGCGCGCACCTCCCGGCCGTGAACGGTCACCGAGCCGGCGGAAGGGCGAATAAGCCCGGCGAGTATATAAAGGAGGGTCGTCTTCCCGCAGCCCGAAGGGCCGACGATAGCCAGCGACCCGGTCCCCGGCACGGAAAAGCTGATGTCCTTGAGGACCTGCACCTCATTCTCCTCGAAGCGTTTTTCCAGTCCCCGGACGTGGACCACGCACCCCTCTCTTTAAAGACTGCCTATTGCATGACCACGGAGCCGAAGCTCACGGGTTTTGCGATCAGCCGGTTCCTCAGAAGCCAGTCGGAAACCTCCTCCACGTCTCTCGCGGTCGGCTTTTCCGAAGCGGGGAACGTGGGGACACGGAAAACGCCCCTGATCGATGGAGGAAGCTGCGTCTTTTCCGCAAGGAGCCCCTTGAAGGCGTCCGGCTGCCTGTTGACGGACTCGACCGCCCTCCTGTACGCCCTCAGGAAGCGGACGGCAACGTCCGGGTGTTTTTCGAGAAGCGCCTTGTTGAAGGCGAACACCGTAAGGGGCATGTCGAGGGCGCGGTCGTCCGCGATCACCCTCGCCCCCTGCGATTCGGCCTGGGTCACCAGCGGCTCCGGCAGCACGGCGAGCTTGATCTTGTCCGCCATTAACATCTGGTAGCGGATAGGTATCGCCCGTATCTCCGTCTTTTTGACGCCCCGCGGGTCCACACCCGCATGCGCCAGCATCCTGTCGAGCACGTATTCCGCCACGGACGCTTTCGAGAGCGCCACCTGCCCCGTCCCCGCCTGCGCGATGCTGGTGATGCCCGATTTGGGAGAAGCGAGGAGCGCGAACATGCGCTGGTCCGGCCGCGTGTGGAACACGGTCGAGACAATCGTCAGGCTCCGGCCGGAATTGACCAGCAGGAGCGTGTTCAGGAGGTCGCCGAAATAGCCGTCTATCCTGCCGCTCTGAAGGGCGGTGTCGCGCTCCAGAGCGCTGGAAAAGGAGAATATCTTCAGGTCGATCCCCTCACCCGCGAAGAACCCCTTTTCGACCCCCACGAGGAAAGGGAGCGTATCGATTACCGGAAGTATGCCGAAGGTAAGGGGTATGCGCGACTCCGCCGGCGCCGGGGGGGCATGAAAGAAGAGCGCAAGGGCAAGGAGCCAGAGGGCCGGGTGGAATAAATGGGTTCTTGTTGACACGGGGGCAACCAATTCGCCATTTTATCACGATAAGGGCGCCGAACACAAGGCGGATGCCATCCCCTTGCCTCCAGCCCCTTACCGTCCTACATTTCACTACGGGTCGACCGGACGCAGCGATAAAAACGTTGACTGCGCGGCCCTGGCCGTGGTACAAGACGGGGTTTTGCAGTTCCGGAGGTCCGTACGAGAACGACGACCCTGAGATTTCTGGTCCTTTTCATCCTGTGCGTGTCGGTGAGCCCCGCGGTGGGGAGAGGAGCGTCCGATGTCCCGCCCTCCCTCACGCTGCCGCCCCGGCCGGAATCGGCGATGAGCGGGGCGGAATTTGCCCGGAGCATCGCGGAGCGTAGCGGCCCCGGACGCGAGCAGGCTATCGAGGAGCAGCTCATCGCGGGCAACGTTCCCGACTTCCTCAAACAGTTGAAACCCGTGAGCTTGAGCGGGCGGCTCGGGAGCGGCAGGACCGTGTCCGCGACGATCTTCGTGACGCCGGACTACCTGGCGGTCGGCTCGGACAAGGATTTTCTCCTCACGCCCATGGCGCTGCGCACGGCGCTGCGGGTGGCGGCGGCATGCGGCTGCATCCTGCCCACGCGCAAGATGGTCGATGAGGTCTTCAGGCAGTCGGACGTGCGTTTGACACCGGAGCCGATGCAGGCCGGTCCGGCAATGAGGACGACCGCGTATTACGTGACCCACGACGGCACGATCAAGCGGCAGCGCAGGTCCACGGGCGCCACCCTTGCCGCGCTGGTCTCGGGGCACAAGAAAGACGTGGTCCTGAGCAACAGGCTGCTGCACAACCCCGGCAAGATCGCCATCTACGGCTGGCACCGGCCGTCCGGCAGCCCCATCCAGCCGCTCAGCACCGTGCATGGCGCGGCCTACGCCGATTACAGCCACGGCATCCGGCTGGTGGCCGACACCGTGCTGATCGACGGAGAGCCGAGGTCCATCTACGGCGTGCTGGAAGACCCGGACCTCTCCGGCCTGCTGACCTACGAGGGGCCCATAAAGGGCGCCCGCCGCCTCTTTACAGGCCCGTAGACAGCCCCGCTATTCGAGGGTCTTGCAGCAGCGGAAGCCGAGGTGGTAATTGTGGTGGCTCTCCGGGTCCATCACCCTGCTGCCGTGCCAGAACGGCGCCCGCCAGCGGCACCAGTCCTGATGGGCGTAATAGGTGTCGAAAATGAACCAGCTCCCTTCCATCTCGGTATAGCCCAGCTCCTTGCTGCCCCTGCTCGCCATCTGCCCCTCGTTCAGGGGGAGGTTCATGTGCTCGGCCGCGTTCCCATGCAGGTCGTAGACCCCGAGGCTGCTATGACACGCCGGAAAGCTCCCCGAGGGGAACGTGTTCGAGCCGCACCCCATCCAACTGCCCCCGTTGCAGCCCGCCGTCTTCGTGCCGGAGGCGGCGCAGACCCCTTTCTCGTAGTGCCCGCCGTACGCCCATACCTTGTGCGCCTCGTATGCGCGGTTGTTGGCTTGCGCCATGCGGAAGACCGCGGCGTTCGGCGCGACTCCCTTGGCGAGGTCGAAGCGGTAATCGGGCGGCAGCAGCGCACCCGCGCACGCCCCTTCCCACTCGTGGGCGTCGCAGATGCGCTTTCCCATGGCCGTGCATATCTCTGCGGCTTCCCGCGCCCGCACCCAGACCACGGGGTAGTCACAGGGGACGTCGGGGAACTCGAACTGGTCGATGCAGGTCTTCGCGTCTCCGGCCTTACTCGTGGCGGGGTCGTACAGGGGCGCCATGTACTTGGCCTTGCAAATCCGCTCGAACTCCGCGTTCTCGTAGGTGACGCCCTCAGCTTTCAGCTTTTCCGCGCACGCCTCCCGCGACATCGCGTGGCGCGTCACCGCCGGGTTTCCCTGGCCGATATAGCCGGAAGCACGGAAGATGGCGCGGATCGACTCCATCTGCCCTGGCGACAGCCCGTGGACGCGCTGGATCTCCGAAAACAACGCCTCGTTGTTCTCTTTCAATGTCTGGCCATACGCGGGGTAAGCCCCAAGGCAGAAAACGCCCGCGAGCATCACCAGTAGCGGCATTACGGCACGGCAGGCATGTTTCATGGTGTCTCCTTTTGTATCAGGTAAAAGAAGTCCCTGTCATCGGGAAAGCCGAGGAAGCGCGGTATATAGCGTCCTTTCGCGGATATGTCGGCGCCGCTCATGCCGCGGATGAGGTGCTGGACGAAGAGCCGCCCCTGCGTGCGCGTATAGACCGCGAGGTAAGTGTGGACGAGGGCGTTCATGTCGAGGAGCATCGCGTAGCGGCAAAAGTATGCCTGGAAAACCCGCGTCATCGCGGAAGGGGTGGCGCTCCAGAAGAAGGCGTAGATGAGGAACCTCCTGCCGCCGGTATCCTGCAGGGCGACGCCCGCGCGCATCGCCCGCAGCTTCTCGTTTTCCGAGCCGGACCAGTTGCCCGGCCCCCACCGGGCGACGAGCGGACCGGGCCGGGGCATCCGGGTAAGCGGATCGAAGCCGGCTATCAGGGGGACCCCGTTCTGGCGCGCGTCCTCCAGCTTCGGCAGGATGTCGTTGTCCGCCTCCGTCCACGTCCGCATGTCGACCTGTCCTCCGGTCGTCGCACAGAGGGTCGCGAGTCCGGGCTGGAGGGTGCTGAATATGACGCCGCTGCCCATGAAGCCATAGTGGCTCCCGTGGTCCTTCAGGCTCAGCTCGCCATACCTGAACGCGCCGTGATGGCGTTTGAACCCCCCGGTAAAGGCGGCCACCGTCCGTCCGGCGTCCTCGGGCGCTACCATGCCTGTCCGCGCGAGGGGGGCGCTTGTGCCGATGCCGTCGGGTCCCGGCAGGCTGTTCTCCCTCACCTGGGGGAGGGCGCGCACCGACCATCCCACGCCGGGCTGATCGGTGCCCAGACTGTAGCGCAGGTCAAACCGCTTGAGGTCGAAGGCGACGAGATAGACGATCTGCGCCATTTCCACGTTGTCGAGGGCATTGACCAGGCCGCGGTAGCTCTTCATAAGCTCGGGCGCGATCCAGCCGGGGATCATGACGCTCGCGTAGAAGCCGGGGGCCTCCCTCGCGGCATACCAGTTCCCCGGTATCATGCCCTCCGCGCCCGCCCCCTCCACGTCGATGCCGAGATCGACCGGCTTCACCGCCTTTCCGGCCCGCGTGGCGTCCATACGCGCGGGCGACGGCCCGTCCGCCGCGCTGCCTTGCGGCGTGCCCGAAAGCGGCCTCACTTCGACAGGTTTCTCCGCCTTTCTCTGGTAGAGATAGGCGAAAAGCGTGTCGCGGACGGACGAGATCATCCGCTCTCCGCCGGGGACCTCATCGCGCAGGACTTCCGTCACCGATTCCAGGGCCGTGTGGTGCCCTTTCACGGGGTTGCGGAGGTAAATCCGCCCTCCGCACAGGGGCGCGTATGCAATACCTGTCTTCCGCGCGGTTTCGAGGCCTTCGCGGGAACCCGGCCCCCACAGGTCGCACGGGGAACGCTCTTTCCCTGAGACGANNGGTTGCCCTCGTTCAGGATGAGCGTCTGTGCGGCCGGGTCGTTATTCTCCAGGTGGTAGGCTTCCTCCCCGGCCGCGCCGTTCCAGGACAGGCGCAGGAGGTACCAGGCGTTCACGTGGGGGTTCAGGTTGACGAGCGTGGCGGAGCCGCGCCGCCCCGCCGCACCCTCGATCGCGAGAGAGTGAGTCTCGCGAAAGGGCTGCATGTCGATAATGGTGCGACCCGCCGCCTCCGGGACCGCCGTGCCGCCTATGAAAAGGCCGGCAAGGAAGAGGAAGGCAAAAAGGAACACCGGTGCGAACCTGGAAAATGTCACGTTCGTCTCCTCGCCCCGCCACCCCTCACCCCGACCCTCTCCNNTCTCCCCCAAGGGGAGAGGGGAATACGGATTAGGTCCCCTCGGCCGGGAGCGGGCATTATAGGCCGGTCTCATCAACCGGGGAGGGGGAAATACCTCTGTGGTATCCCGGCTCTTAATCACCTCTCCCCTACAGGTTGCCCTCTACCACCCTCTCCCGTAAGGGTTGCCCCTTTATTCTCCCTCTCCCTGGGATACCCCTAATCTCCCCTGCGGGTTGTCCCTCATTCTCCCTCTCCCCTTGGGGGAGAGGGCCGGGGTGAGGGGTGGCATTTGCCGTTGCTTTTACCGCGCGGCCAGCAGTATCAACGCCGCCGCTATTATTGCCAGCCGGCTTGTCCGGTCCCGGAGCGTGAACACCAGGGGGTCTTCGACCATCTTTCCCCGGTGGGCCGTCAGCCAGACGTGGCTGATCCAGAAGAGAAGGGTGGGACAGAGCAGCCAGACGAGCTGATGCCGGGTGTAGTGGCCTTCCGCCCCGCCCGTGGAGATGAAGATCGCCAGCACCAGCACCGCCACGTAGCCGCTTGCCGTGCCCATCGATGCGAGCAACTCCTTGTCCGTATCGAGGTAGCCTCTCGCACGCCCTTCTTTGCCGTCGAGCGCCGCCATGGTCACCAGCTCGCCATACCGCTTGACCAGCGCCAGGCTGACGAAGAGGAACGTCGAAAATGCCAGGAGCCAGGGAGCCGGCCAGACGGCGACGGCCACGGAGCCGCCTATGATGCGGGCTATGTAGAACCCCGCCAGCACTATCACGTCGAGCACCGGGATCTGTTTGAGCCACAGGGAATATGCCAGGTTCGCGGCCCAGTAAAGGACGAGGGTGCCCAGAAAGGCGGGCGGCAGCAGGAGACCCGTGAGGAAGCCGAGGACGGCCAACAGCGGACTCGACACCATTCCCCAGAGCGGCGAAAGCGCACCCGTCGCGAAGGGCCTCTGCCGCTTGTGGGGATGATGGCGGTCCGCGGGGAGGTCTATCAGGTCGTTGAGGAGGTAGACGCTCGACGCGACCAGGCCGAAGGCGACGAAGGCGACGCATGTCCTGAAGAGCGCATCGAGGTTCAGGGATGGGTAGGCCATCGCCAGCGGAACGAACACCAGCAGGTTCTTGAGCCACTGGTGGAGGCGCAGGGCGCGGCCGTACGTCCCGACCCACTCTTCCCTGCTTTCCAGCACATATTCGACCTCGCTGACCTTTGCCACCCTGCGGGACAGGCTTTTCGTGGCGTGGACCACTATCGCCTTTCGCGCCGACGACCAGACCGGGAGGTCGCGCCAGCTGTCACCCGCGTAATCGAACATCCGCTCGCCGAACTCGGCGACGAGGCGGTCACGTTTTTCACGGCCCGTGAGGTTGCCCTCCCCGTCCGTCGCGAGCACCCCGTCGAATATCCGCAGGTAATCGGCCACCTGCCTGACCAGCCGCTCGTCGCACCCGCTTGCCAGTATCAGCCGCCGTCCCCGCGCGCGCTGCCTTTTCAGGAAATCGAGCAGGCCGTCATGGTACGGCAGCCCGGCCACGTCGAGGGTGACACGGCGGCCGATCTGCCCCTTGAGATAGGCGCGCCCCTTGAGCAGCCAGAAGAACGCCGCCGCCACATAAAAAGGGTTGCGCCGGATCAGGACAAAGAACGCCTCCACCAGCAGGTCGGTCCTGACCAGCGTCCCGTCGAGGTCGACGGCCAGCGGCACATCCGTCAGGGGCGCGGCGGGCGTATCGCTGTAATCCACGGGAGAGGCGAGTGCCATAGGCGTCACTTATCCGGGTACCGGGCGAAAAACCTGCCCCATTCCGTTTCCCCTTCTATGGTCTTCATGCGTGGCTTGCCGAACAGGGGCCACCAGAGATAGTCGTGGTACAGGTACGAGCCCAGGATAAACAGGTAGACGAGGGGCGTATGGAAAAAGAGCCTTTGAAAGCGCGCCAGGGGACCGAACCAGATGAGGTGTCCCATGCGGCCTGCCATGTTGTCTCCCACGGAGAAGTGGAAGTTCATCCCGGATATGTCCTCGCCCTTCACCTCGATCTCCTCGGTCCTCCCGACGCCGAGCCCGTCTTCGTGGGCCATCCGTATAAACCCGATCTTCATGGGGTCGAAGCCCATGATTTTGGCCGCGACCGCGTCGATCGCCACCGAATCGGCGCTCGCCAGCATCAGGCCCTTTTCCACCGGGACCATCGTGCGCGGTCCGGGTCCGTTGCCGCAAAAGGTGGCGTCCATCAGCGCGAATATCCCCGCGTGGACCTCCTTCTGTATCGCGAGGAGGTCGACCAGCGTCTCGTGGATGAAGCTGTGCGTGTAATGGCGGCGGGTGGTGAGGAGGCCGCCGAAGGCGTTCTTCATGGCCCCCGTCACGGTGGTGTAGATGTGGCACTTCGCCGTCGGAAGATGGAGGATATTGGTCCCGTGGAAGAGGGCCGGGATGCGTATGCCCTCGGGGAAAATGCGGTCGAGGACCCTCATGCGGGCCTTCGGACGGAACGTCTCCCAGCGGACCTGCTCCGGCAGGAAGTTGTATCTCTCCGGGATTTCGTGACGCGCGTAGACCGGCGCCAGCTTGTTGAGGCGCAGGCCCCTGACAGGGTCCGTCACCACCGTGTCGTTGTGGACACTGATGAGGTCGTGGAAACCGGCCCGCTTGAGCGCCATGATCGCCCCTTCGAGCTGCCACGGCGTCGTGTTGGCGGAAAGCATCGGCAGATGCCAGGAGATGTTGTCCTTCAGGACCGTCGTCGCGCCCGGCGTCAATGCGCCTTTGAGCCCCGCCGCCCCCATGAGCGCGGCGATGTCTTCGAAAACAGTCCCAGGCGTGGTCTTCATCACGGCAACGACAGCCCGCTTCACCCCGTCCTCCTCTTCGTATCAATGGTAATACGGCAGGGCGCGGTTTTCAGAAATCGCGCGCGCAAAGAAGCGCGGCGCGGCGCGGCCGTTAAGGCCGCCTCGCGGTCCCGAAAAAACGCTTGCATAAAAACGCGGAGTATTTTATCTTCGTACATACGAAGACCGGGCGATGCGGCCTCATACTCGGCGGGGAAAGGGGATCCGGGAACGATGAAAAGTCGGGCGCGCGCGCATCCGGGAGGACAAAAAATAAGAGGAAAAGGGAGGGGAAGATGCGGATCAAATGGGTGCCAATAATCTGTCTGTCGTTGTGTGCCGTGTTGGTTCTGTCGGGCTCGCTTTTCGCGCAGCAGAAGACGATCAGGGTGGGAGCGGTCTATCCGCTCACGGGGAACATCGCCTCCACCGGCCTCGACTGCAAGCGCGGGGCGGAGCTTGCCGTGGACATCATAAACGGCAAATACGACCTCAACCTCCCCCTGGCAAAAACCGAGGGGCTGCCCAACCTTGGAGGGGCGAAGATCGAGCTGGTCTTCGCGGACACCAAGGGAGACCCGAGGAACGGCATGTCGGAAGCGGAGAGGCTCGTGAGCCAGGAGAAAGTGGTGGCGATGATCGGGGCGTATCAAAGCTCCGTCACCAAGACGGCGAGCCAGGCCACGGAAAGGCTCAAGATACCGTACGTATGCTCCGATTCTTCATCGCCCACCCTGACCGAAAGGAATTTCAAGTATTTCTTCAGGGTCAGCCCCCACGACGCGGGCTTTGCGAGAGACCAGTTCCAATTCCTGAAAGACCTCGAAAAGAAGACCGGCCAGAAAGTCTCTACCGTCGCCCTTCTTTATGAAAACACCGAATTCGGCTCCAATGTCGGAAAAGCCGCTGCCCAGTACGCGAAGGAATTCGGCTACAAGGTCGTCGCCGACGTGTCGTACGCGGCAAACGCGACGGACGTGACGAGCGAGGTCGGCGCGCTGATAAAGGCGAAGCCGGACGTCTTGATGCACGCCTCCTACATCACCGACGCCATCCTTTTCACCAAGACCTTCAAGGAGATGAACTTCGCCCCGAAGGGGATCATGACCTTTGCCGGGTACATCGAGCCTGCCTATCTGCCCGCGGTCAAGGCGGACGGGGATTACATCATCGTCAGATCGACCTTCGCCCTCGACCTGGCGAAAGGGAAGCCCCTCGTCGCGCAGGTGAACGAGCTTTTCAAGAAGAAATACGGCATCGACATGAGCGAGAACGCGGCCCGCAGCTTCGCCGCGCCTTTTGTGCTAGCGGATGCCATCAACAGGGCCAAATCGACGAAGAGCGAAGATATCGTGAGGGCGCTCCTGGCGACGAACATCCCCGGCGACCAGATGATCTACCCGTGGAAGGGGATCAAGTTCGACCCGAAGTCGCACCAGAACATCTACGCCAGGGGCACGCTCGTACAGATCCTCAACGAGCAGTATGCCACCGTATGGCCTTTCGACGCGGCGGCGAAAGAAGTGGTCTGGCCGTTCCCCCCATGGAAGACGAGGAAGTAGGCACTACCCCGAAGTAAGCGCGAGGAGGGCAAAGAGCGTGCCTGAACAACTCTTGCAGCAAATCGTGAACGGCCTGCTGATCGGTTTTATGTATTCCCTCATCGCCATCGGGCTCACCCTCATATGGGGCGTCATGAACATCGTCAATTTCGCCCACGGCGATTTCCTCATGGTGGGGATGTTCACCTCGTTCTGGCTCTACACCTTGTACGGCCTGGACCCGCTGTTCTCCATCCCCATCTGCACGGCCCTTTTGTTCGTCATGGGCATGCTCATCTACCGCTTTATCGTCAGCAAGGTGATGGCGGGGCCGATGCTGGCCCAGTTGGTCGTCACCTTCGGGGTCAGCATCTTTATCTCGAACCTGGCGGTCTACCTGTGGACCCCCGATTTCAGGCTCATCGCGAAGCCGCTCCTGAGCGGCACGTGGAACCTGGGGGCGGTGCAGCTCAGCATCCCCAAGACCGTCGCCGCCGCCGGCAGCATCATCACGTCTCTGGCGGTCTTCCTCTTTCTGAAGAAGACCAGGACGGGCAAGGCGATCCTCGCGACCGAGATGGACAGGGAGGCGGCCCTGCTCATGGGGATCAACACGGACCGCGTCAACTCCCTTTCCTTCGGGATGGGGGCCGCCCTGGTCGGCATCGCGGGCGCGTTCCTCTCGACCTACTATTATATCTATCCCCAGGTGGGCGGGCTTTTCGGCACCATCGCCTTCTGCATCGTGGCGCTGGGCGGCTTCGGCAGTATCTCCGGCGCCTTTATCGCCGGCATCCTCGTGGGGCTCGTGCAGACCCTCGGCGGCTTCTTCTTCGATCCCGCGTACAAGTACGCCATCGTCTTCATGATCTATCTGGTCACCGTCTGGATCAGGCCCCAGGGCCTGCTGGGGTGGTAGGAGATGAAGGTCCCCGTCTTCTCGCAAAAGTCCTTCGGCGTCGTCGCGCTGGCCGCCGCGGTCGCCTTCCCTCTCGTCGTGGGGAACACGTTTTTCCAGCACATCATGATCCTCTTCTTTATGTTCGCCACGATGGCGGTCGCGTGGAACATCATGGGCGGGTACGCGGGGATGTTCTCTTTCGGCCAGGTCGCGTTCTTCGGCATAGGGGCGTACACGTCGTCTTTCCTCCTCATCACCTGTCACGTGAACCCCTGGCTGGGCCTGATCGCGGGGGGCCTGGGCGCGGCCATCGTGGGCGCGGCCATCGGCTATCCCTGCTCGAACCTGAGGGGCCATTATTTCGCCATCGCCACCATCGCCTTCGGTGAGATAGTCCGGACCTGCTTCAACAACTGGAAGATGGTCGGCGCCGCGGAGGGCCTTTCCCTCCCCATGCTCGACGAAGGTCTCCTCAATTTCATGTTCCACTCGTCGAAGCTGCCCTACTATTACATCATACTCGTCTTCCTGCTGATCGCCCTCGCCGTCTGTTACCTGGTCAGCACCTCCAAGATGGGGTACTATTTCCGCGCCATCAAGGAGAGCCACGACGTCGCCGAAGTCCTCGGCGTCAACGTGGTCTGGTACCGTTTGATGGCCGTCATGGTCAGCGCCTTTCTCAGTGCCATGGCGGGCACCTTTTACGCCCAGTACGTCCTCTACATCGACCCCGACAGCGTGCTGCTTTTGCCGATCTCGATCCAGATAGTCCTGATCTCCATGCTGGGCGGGGCGGGCTCGGTCATGGGCCCGGTGATCGGCGCGGCCATACTGATACCCATATCGGAGATCACCAGGGTATGGCTGGGCAGCAAGGGCACGGGCATCGACATGCTCATCTACGGGTTCCTCATCACCATGATCTCCGTGTACCAGCCCAGGGGCGTGTGGGGCCTGTTTGCCGGCGCGGGCAGGAGGGCGAGATGAACAAAGAGCCCTGTCTCAGGGTCCAGGGCGTCACCAAGCACTTCGGCGGCTTGACTGCGAACGACAACGTCGATTTCGCGGTGGAGGAAGGGGAGATCGTCAGCATCATAGGGCCTAACGGGGCGGGGAAATCGACGCTCTTCAACTGCATTACCGGCTTCTATAAGCCGAACAGGGGAAAGATCTTCTTTTTCGGTAAAGAGATTACCCGCTACCGGGCGGACAGGGTCTGCAAGATAGGCATCGCCAGGACCTTCCAGGTCGTCCAGGTGATAAGCGACATGACGGTGCTGGAAAACGTGACGACGGGCGCGCTGCTCCACTACACGAAGGTCGGCCGCGCGAGGGAAAAGGCGGAAGAGGTGCTGACCTTCAGCGGCCTCATGGAAAAGAAGCACTTCCTGGGGACCGAGCTGACCATCGCGGACAAAAAGAAGCTTGAGGTGTCGATGGCCCTGGCCACGCAACCCAGGCTCCTGATGCTCGACGAATCGATGGCGGGCCTCACGGTGGTGGAGCTGCGGGGGATGATCGACCTGATAAAAAGCATCCGGAAGAACGGCGTCACCGTCGTCGTGGTGGAGCACGTGATGGAGGCGGTCATGGAGATCTCGGACCGCGTCGTCGTGCTCAATTCCGGCAAGAAGATCATGGAGGGGACACCGACGGACGTCGTCACCAACCCCGAAGTGATCCAGGCCTACCTGGGGGATAAATACCATGCTGTCTGTAAGTGACGTGTCGGTCGGCTACAAGGGTCTCATGGCCGTGCGGGACGTCTCGTTCCATGTGGACAGGGGAGAGGTCGTCAGCCTCATCGGCTCGAACGGCGCGGGCAAATCGACCATCCTCAAAACGGTCGCGGGACTGCTGCATCCCCAGAAAGGGGATATCCTGTTCGACGGCGGCCACATCGACCATACCCCCGCCTACGACATCGTGAAGAAGCGCATATCGATGATCCCCGAAGGGAGAAGGCTTTTCGGCAGGTTGTCCGTCCTCGACAACCTGCTCCTGGGCGCGTACGCCCTCGATTCGAAAACGGAGATAGCGGAAGCCCTCGCGGACGTGTTCGGCATCTTCCCCATACTGGAGACCAGGAAGAACCAGCGGGCGGACACGTTCAGCGGCGGCGAGCAGCAGCAGTTGGCCATCGCGCGGGGGCTGATGTCCCGTCCGTCCCTGCTGATGCTGGACGAGCCTTCTTTGGGGCTCATGCCCAAGCTGGTCTCGGAGATCTTCGACATCGTCTGCGCGATAGTCCGCAAAGGGGTGACCGTGCTCCTCGTCGAGCAGAACGTCTTCGAGGCCCTCCAGATATCCGACAGGGCCTACGTGCTCCAGACAGGGCGCATCGTGCTGGAAGGCAAGGGGGCGGACCTTCTCCAGTCCGACCTCGTCAGGAAGGCGTTTCTCGGCATGTAAGGATAGACGATAAGGGAGGTCCACGTGAGGCTAAGGCTCGGAAAGGCGCTCCTGGCGCTGCTTGCGGCGTTCCCTGTTTTATGGCTCGGCGGCCACGCCGCCGATGCGGGCCGGGCGGACTATGCCGCCCATTCCCTTCAGGCGCAGCAGGGGAGATATTTCAGATGGTCGGCCCCTCCCGGCTGGCGCGTCAGCGAGTCGAACGCCGGCGTCACCCTGACTTCCCCGGACGGGAGGTACGGCGCCTCCCTCGCGAGCCTTTTCCGGTCGAGGGGGAGCAGGACGCCCAACGACTTTCTCCAGTGGGTATTCGGCCATGTCCCGTCTTACCGCAACGCGAGGGTGATTTCGACGAGGAACCTGCCGGTCCAGCGCATGTCCTACCAGGTGTGGCAATTCATCGAGGCGAAGGTCTCCTATACGGACAACGGGCTGCCCGTCACCGGCGTCTACAAGGTCGGGGTGGCCAACTACGGCGGCATGAACGACGCCATGATCGTGGGCTTTCGCGCGGCAACCCCCGACTTCCCGCAAGCCCAATCCTTCCTGCCGCAGATAGCGCACAGCATCGTCCTCACCAATGCGGCGGAGGCAAACGGGAACAACACGATACTGAGGCCGAAGAACAACCCCCTGGACAACACCCCTCTAATCCAAGCGGGCCGGAACAGGGACAACTCACGGGACCACACGAGCGAAGGCCAGCGCGAAGGGATGATGGGCACGGAGCCGACCATAGACCCGAAAACGGGGCAGCAGCGCAACACGCCCCTCGGGGACTGGAACGGCGCGAGGGGCGGCTACGTGAACCCGGACAGGCCCGACGAGCTGCTCCAGCTAAACCACAAGTGAGGGGGCGGGGGAGCTTCTTCCCGGTCTCCTTGGGAACGGTTATCCGATATGCGGAAGGAAACCAAAAGCCCTTGCGTTTAACCCCGGGTGCGTGGCGCGGGCTCTGTCGGAAGCTGCGGGGCGTGCTTTTCGCGGAAAGCGGTTTCCATCCTGATGAAGGTCTCACCGAGCTCGATCGCGTGGCGGCGCATGGCGGCGAAAGCCGCTTCCCCATCCCCGGAGAGGACCGCCTCCACGACGGGCACGTGCAGGCCGCTCGGGTGCATGTGGCGCGGGTCGGGGCTCATCGCCTCTACCACCTGCCTCGTGAGCCTCATCATCGATTTCACCAAGCCCTCGAAAAACCTGTTGCCGCCCATCTCCGTCAGGATGAAGTGGACCGTCGACTTCCTCTCGATGTCGTCCATGGGGGCGGTAAGGGGAAGCTCCTCCGCCTCCAGCGCGGCGCGGAGCCTGTCGGCGTACTTCGGTAAGAGGTTCTGGCTGGCGGAGCGGGCCACCTCCGGCTCGACCAGCACCCTCACCTCGTTCACTTCCCGGATCGAGATCTTATTCGCGAGGAACAGGTCGAGGTAGGTGTTGGAGAGCTGCTCGAAGGTGAGGTCGGTGACGAAAGCCCCGCCGGCGGACCCCTG
The DNA here is from genome assembly GCA_003165115.1 of Syntrophaceae bacterium. Taxonomy (GTDB): domain Bacteria; phylum Desulfobacterota; class Syntrophorhabdia; order Syntrophorhabdales; family WCHB1-27; genus BOG-1155. The sequence goes on from PLSJ01000446.1 coordinate 17,250, forward strand.
GCGGGTGCTCACAAAACCCGAATTGCCCAGAGTTCGCAGGGCCTCACGGATCGCCACGCGGCTGACCTCGAACTCTTCGGCGA
>PLSJ01000159.1 GCA_003165115.1 Syntrophaceae bacterium
CGAATATACCGCTCGGGCGGAAGTTGAGGATCAACAGCACGATGATGCAGTAGATCGCGATGCGCCACTCGGAGGCAAACCTCAAGAATTCGGGCAGGCCGGTCAAAAGCACCGTGGCGACCACCGCGCCCGTGAGGCTGTTCACCCCTCCGACGAAGACGATGATCATCCATTCGGCCGAGATCACCCACCCGAAGGCCCCAGGCTCGACATAGGTGGTATAAAATACATAGAGGACACCGGCAAAACTGGTCATGACACCCGCGATCAGGAACGTGACGAGTTTCAATCTCTCCACGTTGATGCCCATCGACTTGGCCGCAAGCTCGTCATTGCGCAATGCCAGGCATTGCCGGCCGTACTTCGAGTTCTTGTAGCTGATGACGACCGCCAGGCAGACGATGACGCTGACCAGGACCAGGGGGAAGCCGGTGCGCTGCGGCACGCCGGACAGGCCCGTCGCGCCGCCGGTGATGTTGGCTGTGTTGTTGAGCACCGCGATAATGGCCTCGCCGAAGCCGAACGTGACGAGCGATATATAGTCGCGCCTCAGGCGAACCGTGGGGAGGCCCACGAGCAGGCCCGCCGCCAGCCCGACGCACATCGCCGCGAATGCCGCAACCGGCAGGGGGAGACCGAGGCTCTTATAGAGGACGGCGGAAATGTATGCGCCGATCGCCAGGAATGCCGCCTGGCCAAAGGAGAACAGGCCGGTCAGCCCTGTCACCATGTAGACGCCCAGCACGCCTACGAGGGTTATGCCCGTAAACGTGAGCGTCGAGACAAGATATTCCACTCAGAGCCCCCCCTTTAGGCCTTCTCCTGCACGATCACGCCCGATATGCCGCGGGGGCGGAGCAGCAGGAAGACCAGCATGATGACGAAGACAACCACGGGGGACCAACCCGCACCGACGAGGTCTATCAGGAATATCTCGACAATCCCGAGCAGCACCGCGCCGATGAGGGCGCCCGATATGCTGCCGAGGCCGCCGATCACGGACGCGACGAACCCTTTCACGATAAGCTGCCCGAGCTGCGGGTAGAGCGTGTAGTTGATTCCCAGGAAAACGCCCGCGACGCCGCCCAGGACGCCCGACGCAAAAAAAGTCGCGGCAACGACCCTGTTGGGGTCCATGCCCATCAGTTTTGCCGTAGCGGTGTCGAAGGACGTGGAGCGGATAGCCAATCCGATCTTTGTCCGAAAGAGGACCACGAGGAGTATGACCAGGGACAGGGCCGAAAAAAGAAGGGTGAGGAGGTCGGGGATGGCGACGCTCAGCGCCCCGAACCGGATGACGGACGCGGGAAAAAATGGCGGATAGGAATAGAAATTGCTGCTCGCGAAAATCGTCACGGAGTTCTCCATCAAAATGCCCATGGTGATGGAGGAGATGAAATAGTAGATGCCCGAGCTGTTGCTGTTGCGGAGACGCCTGAAGGCAACCCGCTCGACAATGAGGGCAAGCAGCCCGCCGCCCAGGGCCGCCGCGACCAGGGTAACGACGAACAGCGGCAGGTCTTTGATGTAGCGTCCAAAAAAGACGGATGCGACGTACCCGATATAGGCGGTCACCGACATGAGGCCGCCGTGGGAAAAATTGGAGAACTTGAGTATATTGAAGATCAGCGCGAAGCCAACGGCGATGAGCGCGTATACCGAGCCCAGGGATATGCCGTTGATCAAAAGCTGGAGCTTCACGGCTCTACGTCCTCATCCCGGTATCCTGTCCCAATGCCTCTCCTCATCAGAGCTTCACGCGGGAAGCCGTCATTAGCGCTGCTGTTTATGCCTGGCGGGGATATAACGGCCAAGGTCCTTATAGACGCCATGGTCGATGTAGTACATGACCATCGACAGACCGACAGGCTGGTGGGTCCTGGGCGAAAGAGTGATGACCCCGGTCGTTCCCTGCAGTCCCTTTACCTTGTTGAGACCTTCGATAATCTTGTCCGGCGTGGCCCCGCCGCCTCTCTTGATCCCGTCGGCGACGACCAGCATCTTGTCGTAGCCCAGATACACCTTGTTGATGGGGTCCTGGTTGTATTTGGCCCTGTAGGCGTTTCTCACTTCCGTCAACTGCGGCTCGCTGTCGGAGTAGTTGTTGGCAAAGTAGATATTGTTGGCGGCCTTCGGGTCATTGACGAGCGACGCGAAGGGCGCCGCATAGTCGAGGGCTCCGACGAAGGGCATCGTCAAGCCGAGCTGCTCGCTCTGTTTGGCCGTTATCACCAATCCCTGAATATAATTCGGGGCAAAAACACAGTCCGCGCCCGAGGCCTTGATCTTCGAGAGCTGGGTCCTGTAGTCCCTGTCCGTTTTGCCGTAAACTTCCTCGTCGACTATCTTGGCGCCGGCTCCTTCCGCGTAAGCCTTGAACGGCGCCACGAGCGAGACGGCATAGGCGTTCGATTGATCGTAAAGGATGGCGATCTTCNNGTACCTTCCCATCTTCACCGACGGTTGCCCTGGGGTCGGCGAAACTGCCCACGAAAGCCACCTTTTTCGCGTCGGCGACCGGCGCAAGACCGATGCCTATGTTGCTGATCGGAGGGCCGAGCACCGCGACCGCCTTTTCCTGATCGACCAGGCGGTTAAAGGCCTTGATCGCCTCCTGCACGTCGCCCTTGGTATCGAGCGTGATCAGCTTGATTTTGGCGCCGTTGATGCCGCCCTGGCCGTTTATTTTCTCGGCCGCAAGCTCCGCGCCGCGGGTGACCGCGTTGCCCCATACGGACGTAGGACCGCTCAGGTCCTGAAGGTTGCCGATAACGATATCATGAGCCGGGGCGCCCATGGCCGGACCATATCCCCCGAGAAGGGCCAAGCCGCCCACAAGCACACCCATCAAAACCGCTGCAGAGTACTTTTTCATCTCGATCCTCCCGTGGCTGTCGTACGCTCCCAATTCCCTTATGATTCATCCAAAAGAGCTTTTTCGTAAAGGTTACGCAGTTTTTGTATAGCCTATTTCTCGCGGAACGTCAATAAAAGGTTTCATATCAAGGGATAAGCACCGCCTTCAACGCCTCGTGACTTGCCATCACCGATAGCGCCTCGTTGGCCTCACTGAGTCTGAACCGGTGTGTGATCATTTTGGCGAATAGTCCCTGCTCCTTTTCGATCAGCTTCAGGGCCTTCCAGGTATGGCGTGTACCGCTGACCCAGACGCCCTGGATCTTGATGTTCTTCCTGACGATCTCCCGGAAAAAATCGACGGTGCAGACGCCGGGCGGCTGGGAAAAACCTATCGACAGGTATGCCCCGCCCACCCGCAGCAGGGGAAGGCCCTCGCGGACCGCGGAAGGGTCCCCCGCGGTCTCGACCATCACGTCGACGCCCCGGCCCCCGGTCCGGCCGAGGATAAATTCTTTTCGTTCTTCGATGCCCGTCGTGCGCCGGTTGAGGACATCGGTTGCCCCAAAGGCCTTGCAGAGTTCCAGGCGGCCCGCGGATCCGCCCGTCACGAAGATCCGGCTCGCCCCGAGGCGCCGGGCGAAGGCCACGGCGTACACCCCAAGAGGGCCGGGGCCCTGGATAAGCACGCTGCTCCCCAAAGAAAAATGGTGTTCGCCAAAGGCGTGGGCCACGGTGGCCCCGGAGCACGATGCCGAAACGAGGATAGCCGGATCGATGTCGCCGTCTATTCTGAAGATGTCGGTGAAAGCTGTGAGAACTATATTCCCCGCATAGCAGCCGTTCAGGCCCGGCGGCTCGGAAAGGGGCCGGTTTATTCCGTAGACCTTACGGCTCCCGCAGAGCCACGGCTGGTTCAGGACGGCGCAGTAGTAGCAGCCGTTGCAGCTCACACCGCGGTTCCAGAGGATGCGGTCCCCCGCCTTCACCGCCTCGCCGGTGACGTACGGTTTTGCTCCCTTCACGTCGACGACCGTTCCGACCCCTTCGTGGCCGAGCACGATCGGCAAAGGGGTCCTCTCATCCTCGCCTTTCCACATGTGCACGTCGGAGCCGCACACGCCGGCGGCGTCGATCCGCACCAGCACCTCGCGATCATGCAGCGCCGGTACCTCGATCTCCCTCATCGCGAGAGGAGCGTTAAATGCCTCCAGCACCATGGCCCTTGTTTTCACGAGTCAGCCCTCCCTTGTCACAGCTTAAAGGTGTTCCGCCACCCGGCCGGATTCCAAAGGCGGCTTCCCTTCCCGTCCCTTCTTATAAATCGGGAGATAGACTTCCTTATCCCGGGGCACGCAGCCGGCGCATCCCCCGTCGCGCATGATCGTCGTGCACTGGCTGCACGCGAGACATGTCTTTTTGGGATCGAGCGCGCCTGCTTTCAGCAGATCGGCGGCAAAATCGGGGTAAGCGATCGAAAGGCGGCCGAAGCCGGCGATTTTCAGCCAACCCTGCTCGACGCACCCAGCGGCCACGTTCGGCGAGAACTGCCGCAGCCAGCTCAGGCCGGCGCCCATGATAACCGCCTCGGGTGCCGCGGCCTGCATCGCCTGTGCCGCGCGGAGCAGGAGGTGGACGCCTTCCAGCGGATGCACGGGCGGAAGGTAGACGCCCTTGTCATAAGGTCTGGTCAGGTGGGGATTAAAGTAAGGATTTCCCGCGCTGATGCCGAAGAGTTTTACACCCTTCTCCCACAACAGCTTTACGAGTCTGGCCGGCTCGGCGTAGTCCGGCCTGTGATAGTCGTCTTTATCGGCGCCCCACGCGTAGGGGTGAGGCGCCTGTTCGTACACGCCCAGCCGGACCGCTAAGGTTATTTTCTCCCCGAGCCTGTCCCTGATCTTGTCGACGATGGAACAGAGCAGCCGGGTGCGGTTTTCGAAGCTGCCCCCGTAGCGCCCTTCCCTCGTGTGGGCGGAAAGGAGTTCCGCCAGAAGATACCCGTGGCAAGCCTTGACGTCCACCGCGTCGAAACCGGCCTCCGCCGCAGCCTGCGCGGCCGAGACGAACTTCTCTTCCAGTTGTTCCAGCTCCTCATCGGAAATCACGCGGACTTCGGGAAACCTGGCATCGAGAAAGGGGTTGCGAGCGGCGACAACAGGCGCAGGGGTACTGCCCGGCCTGCTGTAGCGCCCGGAGTGGGTAAGCTGGAGCACGGAATAGGGACGGCCATGCCCCGCGGCACTCGCGGCCCCGCGCAATTCCTCGAGGGTCGCGGCGATATCACCCCTGGTCTCCTCGTTTATCTGCAACTGGCGCGGGTTTGCCCGTCCCTCGTTGACCACGGCGGTGGCCTCATACCAGACGAGACCGGCGCCGCTTCCGCCGAAACGTCTGTAGCGGCGGCGGGTAAGGCCGCTGGGCCTCCCCTCCGGCGTGCCGTCACAGCCCTCCATCGGGTTGATCGCCAGGCGGTTGGGTATTGTTCTCTCACCGAGAGCTATCGGCCGTGAGAGGACGGCGACGTCCGCCGAAACGGGTATATCGAGCCCCATCCGTGTCATGTCCTCTTTCAATTCGTCCAGGTTTTTGTAGTGAAAACGATCATGCTGCGCCATGTCGGTCCTCCATCGCTCCCCATGCCACTTTTGCTGGTCTTTCACCTCGACCGTTCTTCGCCTTTGCCACGGACATCCCGGCCCGGAAAGCCCTTGCGGCCTTCCACGACCTTTCCGTTATTATAACAGATTTTTTTGCCCCGCCCGCAAACGATATCTCCATCAGGGAGTGGATTATCGGCGAGGGGATATGCTATAAATGTCCATGTTCGTCGATTCCCACTGCCATCTGGAACTGGAAGAATATGACGAGGACCGCGAGGCGGTGATCGACCGGGCGTACGGGGCAGGCGTCACCCGCATGATCACGGTCGGGACGGAGGTGCGTTATTTTCCCAGGGTCGTGGAGATCATAGAAGCCCATCCGCAGGTCTATGGCGCCCTGGGCATCCATCCCCACAATGCAAAAGACTATTCCCCCGAAATCGAGGAGACCGTCAAGGGATTCCTGAACCATCCGAAGGTCGTCGGCTACGGTGAGATAGGTCTCGATTTCTACAGGGACCATTCGCCGAGAGCGCTGCAAGTCGAGGCGTTCCGGAGACAGATAGAGCTGGCCCGGGTCGCCGGACTGCCGGTGATCATCCACTCCCGGAACGCCAGGCAGGAGACACTTGAGATCGTGAAGGAGACACACCTACAGGTCCCCAGGACCGTGGTCCACTGCTACTCCTACGACCTTGCCACCGCAAAAAAGCTGCTCGATATGGGCATCTACCTTTCTATTCCGGGTACGGTTACCTACCCCGACACGGGACTGACAAAGATCGTGCGCCACGCGCCGCTCGACAGGCTGCTCTCCGAGACAGACGCCCCGTTCCTCACCCCCGTGCCGAAAAGGGGCAAAAGAAACGAGCCGGCCTTCGTAAAGCTCGTGGTGGAACGGATAGCCTCGATAAAGGAAAAGCCGGTCGATGAGGTCGCCTCCGTGCTGACCGATACCTTCGAGACCGTCTTTCTGTCCGGCAGAGGAAAGGTGGAGGGGGAGAGATAGTATGAAACCGGCGGTCATTGTCGTCGATATGCTGGAGGATACATACGGAAAAGAGGAAGCCGCGCCGATTGAGGTGGCCAGGATCGTCGAGCCTGTGCGGGTGTTTCTCAAACGCTGCCGGGCCCTCTCCATCCCTGTCATATTTGCCTGTGACAGCTTCCTGGAAGGCGATTTCATCTTCAAGGGGAGGATGAAGCCGCAGTCCATAAGGGGCACCGTGGGAGCGCAGGTGGCCGCGGCGCTCGAGGCCGAGCCGACGGACATCATGCTCCCGAAAAGGAGGTTCAGCGCCTTCTTCAAAACGGACCTCGACCAGACCCTCCGCACCATGCAGATAGACACGGTAGCGGTGGCGGGCATCAACACGCATTTCTGTGTCATCGCCACCGCCATCGACGCCATCTGTCACGACTTCTCCACGATCCTTCTCGAAGACCTCAGCGCCACCTACAAGGCGGAGATCCATGCAACGTTCATGGACGTCTACCGGAGGTCGGCCATATACCCCCTGCTCAGGGTCGCGACGGGAGATGAATTTATCAACCTCCTTGCAGGATGACGCGCATGAGACGCTCCGGAGCCATAGTCGGTCTTCTCGTCCTGGTCGCAGCCGGTATCGGCTGCTATCTCTATTCCCGGCCCGCCGCGCCGGCCGTCCGCCTCCCCGCCGCAACGGAAAAGGAAACCATATCGGTCTTTTTTTCCGATGAACGGGGGAAGCTGGGCAGAAAAACGGTCGAGGTGCACAAACAGTTGACGGACAGGGCCCGGGCCGATATCCTGTTCAGGGAGCTGAAAGAAGCGCGTTCCATACCGGACCGGCTGAGGCTCTACGAGCTGGCCGTGGGACAGGACGGCGTGCTCTACCTGAATGTGTCGAAGGAGTTTATCGACCCGTCCAGCCCCGCAAGGGAGGTCCCCATGGTCTACAGCATCGTAAACTCCTTTGCGGCAAGTTTCCCCGGGGCGCGGAGCGTCCAACTGCTGGTTGAGGGGGAGCCGGTCTATACGAGGAGTGGATTGCTTTATATTTTGAAGCCGCTGCAGCCTCACAACGAATTGCTGGAGGATTAAATGCTCGATCCGAAATTGATAAGGGAAAAGACGGATGTCGTCATGGAAAGCCTCAGGAAGAGAGGGTCCGTATTCGACCTTGAAAAACTGATCAGGCTGGATGAGCTTCGGCGCGAGCTGATCAGGCGCGTGGAAGCGATGAAGAATCAGCGGAACGTGACCTCCGATGAGATAGCACGGCTGAAAAAGAGCGGCGTCGAGGCGAGGGAGCAGATAGAACAGCTTCGCGGCCTCGGAAAAGAGATACAAAAGGGAGAACAGGAGCTGAAGGAAGTGGAAGAACAATGGGAGTTCCTGAGCCTTGAAATACCGAACATTCCCCATGATTCCGTACCTGTCGGAACGGGCGAGGAGCAGAACGTGGTGGTCAGGACCTGGGGGGAGAAACCTCGTCCGGACTTCGAGCCGGCCGCCCATTGGGACCTGGGCGAAAGGCTTGGCATACTCGACTTCAAAAGGGCAGCGAAGATCACCGGCTCCAGGTTCACCCTGTACAAGTCTCACGGGGCCCTTTTGGAAAGGGCGCTCATCAACTTCATGCTCGACCTTCACGTGCGTGAGCACGGCTATACCGAGGTGCTGCCGCCCTTCATGGTGAACAGGGACAGCATGACAGCCACCGGACAACTTCCGAAATTCGAAGAGGAGCTGTTCAAGCTTTCCGACCCTGACTACTTTCTCATACCGACCGCCGAAGTGCCGGTAACGAACATTTTCAGGGACGAGATCCTGAAAGAAGGCGACCTGCCGGTCAAATACGTCGCGTACACGCCTTGTTTCAGAAAAGAAGCCGGAGCGCACGGAAAAGACACGAGGGGCCTCACCAGGCAGCACCAGTTCAACAAGGTGGAGCTGGTAAAATTCAGCCTGCCCCAGGACTCGTATCCAGAGCTCGAAAGTCTGCTCCTCGATGCCGAGGATGTCCTGAAAAAGCTCTCCATCCATTACCGTGTATCCCTCCTGTCCACCGGTGATCTCGGCTTTTCGTCGGCAAAGACCTATGACATCGAGGTGTGGCTCCCCGGCCAGAACATCTACAGGGAGATCTCCTCGTGCAGCAACTTCGGGGATTTCCAGGCCAGGAGAGCAAAGATCAGGTACAAGACAGGGGCGGGGAAGACGGAATTCGTGCACACCCTGAACGGTTCGGGGCTTGCGGTGGGCAGGACCGTCATGGCGGTCATGGAAAACTACCAGCAGGTGGACGGCAGCATCATGGTGCCGGAGGTGCTCAGGCCCTACATGTACGGCATGAACACCATCCTCTAGGGCGGCCGGGTTCGGGGCATCCGCTACGCGGGTCGCACGCCTTTCGCCTGTCTCTTCGGGGGCCATGCCTCACATACGAATGGTATGCCGGTGCGCAACCCCTTCATGGACCGCTTCCCGGCAAAATCCACCAAAATTTCCCCCGGCCGCGAGAAGCAGCCTACTAATTTCACAACTGAACACACACGGGCTTCTCGGACAAGTGAACGATGCCCTGTGAAAGCGAGACGAATTTATTCCACAGAGCCTTCCTTTTCTCTTGACACCCTGTGATGCTCGGTATAACATAACAAACTGATAAAGCCAAACCGCCGCGAGGACGGGACCGGGAAGCCAACGGGTCTCAGACCTGCCCGCTTTGTCCGTTGCCAGCCAGACAGCTGGGCTGCCAGATAGAAAGAGTTTGCGCGCGAAGGAGCCCCTTTTTCCTGATACTCCCCCCTTCCTGCCTGGTGTAGCCTCCTGATTTCGTTGCTAAAGAAAATCGGAAATGTTTTCAAGATTTCAGTTGACATTATATAACATATGTTTTACAATGTCATTATCTTGAAAGGCCAAACCACCGGCGACGGTGGGACGGAAAGCCAACGGGTCTGGGACATGCTTCATGAAAAGCCTCCAGTAGACGGCCGGGCTGCCAGGAAGAACTCTTACTCTGAAAGAAAAGGGGGGGTGAAGGGGCAAAGAGTAGTCTCTTTTTTTTGGCAGTCAGGTTATCAATTGTCTAAGGAGGATGGATGAAAAGATTTTTGGTTCCAATTAGTTTTATGATGTTGCTCCTTCTCCCGTTTCTTGTGCCGGGTCATTCGATGGCGACTGCGTACCTGGATTTCAGCATAGCGGGCACGGAGCAACTCTCGTGGGACGGGAACAGTAACGACGGTCTCGTCGGAAAAGTCACGGCGAGCTCGAAAGGCGCTTCCGTGTTTGCTCACGGCAGCACGGTTTCCGGAACGGAGAGCATCACGGGCGCGGTTCTCAATTTCACTACCGGCAAGTTCGTCACTCCCCCGTACCCGGATACAACAGCGGCATGGGGCTTCGCTCCAGGTGGGTCCGTGAAGATCACGGGGTCAATCGCGTCGCTGGGCCTCTCCAACGCCACGCTCTTTACGGCAACGTTCTCCGGGTCGCCGGTTGAAGTCGAAAAGGTGGAAAACGGCAGCAGCCTCTACTCCTACACTACGTTAGATTCCCTTAAGCTGACGTGGGTTAACCCTGCTCTCCTGAGCCATTATGGCTTCACGTCGGGGCTGAATACGGGCAATCTCGATATCTCCCTGAGCGCGTTCATGAACGCTACCTCCGGAAAGGCGTTCAGTCTCATCGGAGCCGGAGGCGGTGATGTCGTTTCTAATGTGCCCGTGCCGGCTTCCGTTCTGCTTCTTGCCCCAGGGCTCCTGAGCCTTGTGGGAATCAGAAAAAGGCATTTGGGCTAGAGGAGAGATAATGAAAAAACTTACACTCAGCATTTTCGGTTTAGTACTGGCTATTGCCCTCCTGGTCGCTGCGCCGGGTCAGTCGGCGGCCGCCCCAATGGCAATGTTCACCGCCGCCGGCTCCGGTTACCTGAGCTGGGCGGGGCCGGGCACGCCTCTTACGGGGCAGGTTGAAGTGATGGAGGTGACGGGGTTCGACTCGGTGTTCAACGTCACCATGGACTCCCTGATCGACTCCGGCTCTCCTTATGCCGGATCGACGGCCGGGATAATGACGTTCACCACGGGCAACCAGATAGGCACAAACTTTACCTGGGCAGGCGGAGGCTCCTTTTCCATCTCCGGAGGAAGCTCCGACCTGGGGATTAGCACCGGCAGCGCCCTGTTGAAGGGCACCGGCACCCTCGGCGAGGTGACGATAAACGTGATATCGGGGGCTCCGTTTCTTGAGGTGGTGTTCAGCTCTCTGTCCGGTTCTATTCACCCCACCATCGCAGCCGCCGCCGGTTTTGGCACGACTTCGGTCAACGGCTACATGAATATCGGCTTCAACAGTGACACGGCGCCCTCCTTTGCCGGCTTCACGTTCGGCTCGCCGAGCGACCCTAACGTCGCCATTCTAGGGAGCGGCGTAGTGGCGAACACCCCCGTTCCCGTCCCGCCTTCGGTCCTTCTCCTCGCCCCTGGTCTCCTGGGTCTCGTCGGTATGAGGAAACGGTTCAAGGCATAGACCGTCTTTTACGAAATATTAAGGGCAGGGCCATAAAAGCGGCTCTGCCCTTTCTTGGAGAGAGGCCATGCGCGATACGGTGATATGCTTCCGCACGAGTGATGATTTACGCAAAGCACTGGAAAAAGTCTCGGAGACGGACAGGAGATCGCTCTCTTCCGTGATAGAGCATATCCTCTACGATTACGTAGAGCGCAGGGAGCCGAAAGGGGTAACCGAAGAGAAGTGGGTATTCCGATGAAGTCGGCC
>PLSJ01000215.1 GCA_003165115.1 Syntrophaceae bacterium
AAGACTACCCGCCGCAGGTGGGCCGGGACGAGCTCGAACGCGCCGCCTCGACCCTCGCAAAAGAAGATGTGCGCGCGCTCAAGGGGATGATAGAAAACGTGACCCTTTTTCACCGGAGCCAGAAGCAGCGCGTGCGGACCTACAGGAGGCAGGGCCTGAAAGTCGTGGAGCGGCCCGTGCCCGTGGAAAGGGCCCTCGTGTATGTGCCGGGCGGAAAAGCGCCCTACCCGTCGAGCCTCGTGATGGGGGCCGTGCCTGCCCGCATCGCGGGCGTCAGGGAAATCTACGCGACCACGCCCGCCCACGACGGAAGCCTCAACCCCTATATCGCCGCCGCCGCGCTGCTCCTCGATATTACGGCCATTTACCGTATAGGCGGGGCGCAGGCGATCTATGCCTTCGCCCAGGGCGGATGCGGCGTCCCGAAGGTGGACATGATCGTGGGTCCGGGCAATGCCTATGTGGAGGAAGCGAAGAGGGACGTCTACGGCCGGGTCGGCATCGACATGCTTGCCGGCCCGAGCGAGCTTGTCGTCCTCGTAACCGAGCCGTTCCCTGCCTCCATACTCGCGTGGGACCTTTTTTCCCAGGCGGAGCACGACGAGATGGCAATGGTGGGGCTCTTTTCTCCAACGAAAGAGGCGCTGTACGGTGTGCTGAAGGCCATGGAGCGCCTCATCTCCTCCAACGAAAGGCGCGATATCGTCGAGCGGTCCCTGGGCGCAAACGGTTTTTTGGTCGATTACTCGCACCTGGAAGACGCCCTGTCCGCAATCGACGCAATCGCCCCCGAGCACCTGGAAGTCATAGGGGATGAGGCGGCCGCGGAGAAGGTGCGGTATGCCGGCATCACGTACGTGGGACCTCGCACGTGTGTCTCCATGGGCGACTACTATATAGGCACCAACCACGTCCTGCCGACAGGGGGCGCGGGGAGGTTTTCCTCGGGTCTTTCGGTGGACCGGTTTACAAAAAGGCAGGTTTTGGTTAAGATAGAAGAGCCGTTCTTCAGGAAGTACGGGGAAGGCGCCGCGAGGCTCGCGGACATAGAGGGCCTTTATGCCCACGGCAGGGCGATAAGGGCGAGAAAGGAGCTGCCTTAAGTGAAGCTGAGGATAGGGATACCAAAAGGAAGCCTGTTCGAGAGCACCCGCAGGCTTTTCAAGAATGCGGGTTACACCATAAAGCTCCCGGAGCGGTCCTATGTGCCCGATATCGACGACCCCGAGATGGAAGGTCTCGTGATCAGGGCGCAGGAGATGGGACGCTACGTGGAGAACAACATACTCGATATCGGGATAACCGGTCTCGACTGGGTGCTCGAGCAGAACTCCAAGGTGGCGGAAGTCGCGCGCCTGCGGTACGGCAAGGTGGGGTTCAGGGGCGTCAAGTGGGTGGTGGCGGTGCCTGTCGATTCCCCGATCAGGGACCTGTCGGGGCTTCAGGGAAAGAAGGTCGCGACCGAGCTCGTGGGCTTCACCACGCGCTACCTGAAGGCGCACAAGATAGACGCCGTGGTCGAGTACTCGTGGGGAGCGACGGAAGCCAAGCCGCCCCTGCTCGCGGACGCCATAGTGGAGGTAACGGAAACGGGCGCGTCCCTGGAAGCGAATAACCTGCGCATCGTCGAGACCATCCTTGAATCGGAAACCGTCGTAATCGCGAACAAGACCGCGCTCAGGGACAAGTGGAAAAAGACGAAGATCGAGAACATCGTGATGCTCCTGAAAGCGGCCCTCCTTGCCGACGAAAAGGTAGGGCTCAAGATGAACGTGCCGAGAGGGCAGCTCGATACCGTCATAGGGATCCTTCCCTCCCTGCACACGCCGACGATCTCGGGCCTTTCCGACAGCGAATGGGTCGCCATAGAAGTGATCATCGACGAGCAGGTGGTCCGCGACATCATTCCGTCTCTCCGGCGGGCGGGGGCGCAGGGCATCGTGGAATATCCGTTGAATAAGGTGATACTATAATTGGGGCTCAGCGCCCCCTCCGTCGGCGTAGCCGCCGGAGCCTCCCCCCTCACAAAAGCTAGGAGGTCGTTCATGGAGAGGGAATCCGAGGTAACGAGGAAGACGAAGGAGACGCGGATACGGGTCTCGTGGAAGCTGGACGGCGAGGGCGTCTACCACATCTCGACGGGCATTCCCTTCTTCAACCATATGCTGGAGCTTTTCACCCGCCACGGCTTCTTCGACCTCACGGTGGAAGGGGAAGGCGATATCGAGGTCGACCATCACCACACCATCGAAGATACGGGTATTACCCTGGGAAGCGCGCTGCGGGAGGCCCTTCCCGGGTTTGCCGGGATAAGACGGTACGGCCACGCCGTTGTCCCCATGGATGAGGCCCTTTGCATGGTGGCCGTCGATCTCTCGGGCAGACCGGGTCTGTTCTGGAACGGGGATATCAACGGGACCGTGGGTGCCTTCGACGGAGAGGTGATAAAGGAGTTTTTCCGGGGCTTCGCGAACGAGGCGCGGATCACCCTGCACGTGAACCTGCTCCATGGCGAGAACCTGCACCACAAGATCGAGGCGATATTCAAGGCCTCGGGAAGGGCGCTCCGGGAGGCCGTGGCGAGCGACGAAAAAGTAAAGGGAGCCCTCTCGACGAAAGGGTGTTTGTGATGATCGCGATCATAGATTACGGCATGGGGAACTTGAGGAGCGTGACGAACGCCTTCCGCCACATCGGCGCGGATATCGCGATCACGAGGGACGAATCGGTCATCAGGAAGTCGGCCGCCCTGGTGCTTCCCGGCGTCGGCGCCTTCGGCAAGTGTGTGGAGAACCTGAAAAGCTTCGGCCNNTCTCGGCATCTGCCTCGGCATGCAGATCCTCCTCGAATCGTCGGAAGAGACGCCGGGGATCGACGGCCTGGGCGTGATCAAGGGGCGCGTGGTCCGGTTCAGGGGCGCGATGAAGATACCCCATATGGGCTGGAACAGCGTGGAGGTCGTGAAGCCTTCCGGGATATTTGACGAAATTCCCAGCGGTTCCTATTTTTATTTCGTGCACTCTTATTTTCCCGAACCCACCGAGCCCGTATCGGCCACCGTCACCGA
>PLSJ01000013.1 GCA_003165115.1 Syntrophaceae bacterium
GGCTGAGATCGGTGAATGGCCTCATGCTCTCAGGTAGGTAGATCCTTTCAAATTCTGGCATTTCGAATTCATGAAAATGCTTATTTGTCCTTATTTCAGAAGGCTCATACCAATCCAGACAAAGGGGCAAACCTTTCATCTTCATGAGGGGTCAAGTCTTGGCAAAGATGTTCAACTCTTAAATAATCTCGTTCTTCGCTCGAGAAGGGTGTCAGTAAGGGGCGTTCAGTGTGTAAGAGAGGGGTAAGGAGCGGCTGTCAGTGGAATAAAGATATTACAGAGATAATAAATGTAGTTATGGGTATGCTCGTGGAAAGTATCATGGGAAAGCGCAATGACATCGGGATCCTTTTTTGACCGCAAAGAGGCAATCGGTGGGACGTTCTAAGTATCGAATCCTGCGTGGATAGTACTCTTTACCTACGTTTTAAAGGAGCCTGTGAGTAGTGAGACAAGCTTACGTTACTCTCTCAACACCTTGTAGAGCATATGGGAAAATCTTTTGTTATGAGTTTGATCAATAGTAACCCATTTGGGTTACTTACGAGTCTGACCAACAAATGCATTCGAAACGAGGATCGAACGCGTGGTTCCACCATCCTTTCGTTGCATTGTTGAAAATAGGCCGAGGGAGGCCTTCCGGCCTGCCTCGCAGGCTCGGATGACCTTACGAGGTCGCCAGACTTCGCATTTCCGGTGGAAACAACGTTCCTCCGCGGCGCTTTCGCTCAATATTGACCGTGTTCAGCCGGTTGATGTTCCTTCCGGTCGCCATCAGACGGGCCTCCAGCCTCACCTTCTTCAACCCACGCAGCTCGAAATGACTGAACCCCATGGCCCACTTGATGACGCCGAAGCACGGCTCCGCCGTGCTGCAGCGCATCTTGTAGATGTCCCTCCCTGCCGGAGTGGCCATGGTCCATTCCATCTGCTGCGCCTGGCTCAGGCCGTCCGGCGGCGGACCCTGGCGCACCACGCCGCTGACCTTGTGCCGGTTCTTCGACGGCATGAAGATCATGACGCCGCGGGCCAGCGCGGCCCGCAGCGCCGGCGCTGAGAAGTAACCGGCGTCGTCGGTGAGGGCGATGGGCCGGCCATGCGTCTTCGTCAAACGGTCCAGCATAGGGATCATCTGGCGCTTGTCGTTGCAATCCTGGACGGTATCGACCTCGAGCACGATGTGGCTCTCGCAGTCGACCATGAACTGCATGTTGTACCCCTGCACGAATCCCTTGGCGGTGCTCATCACCCGGCTGTCCGGGTCGGTGGTGTTCCGTTTCGTTTCCTTGAGGTGCATCTGTTTTTCATCTGGCTCCTTGGGCTTGCGCCCGCGGAGCTTCTTTCCCTTCCGCGCCGCCTCCTCTTCCTTCTTCTTCCTGGCGGCGGCCTTCTCCTCATCTTCGCTGCGCTGCCTGGAGTCCTCGGCATCGATCTGCCTCTTGGCCTCGTCCAGGCGCTTTCCCAGGTCCTTGCCGTAGAAGCCGGGAGGGAGGATGAAACCGTCCTCCCCATCCCCGAACTCTGCGTTCTCCCGGCGGTCCACTTCCTCCGCCCGTTTCAGGTACTCGTCGAAATCGCGCTTGATCTTTTCATCGATCCCGGCCTTGCTGCGGTTCGCCGCCAGCGAGGCGTTGGCCTTCATCTTTGTGCCGTCCAGGGAGACGATGCCCATGCGCGCCAGGCCCGCCTCGCGGGCCAGGAGCACGGTCTCCTGCAGCATCTTTCCCAGATCGTCGGCATGACGGTTGCGGAAGCCGTTGATCGTCTCGTGGTCGGGATAGTTGCCGGCCGCCAGGAAGCGGAAGGCGACGTCGGTGTAGAGCATGCGCGCCATCTCCCTGGCCGAGTTGACGCCGAAGGCATAGGCGTAGAGGATGATGGTGACCATCATCCTCGGGTCGTAGGGCACGCATCCGCGTCCGTCGTTGTCGTAATATTTGTAGAACGGCCCGAGGTCCATGCGTTCCACGACCTGGCGCATGAAGTAAGCAAGGTGGCCCTTCGGCAGCCAGTCTCTCATGTCATGGGGCATCAGGGTGGACTGGTCGGGATCGTAGCGGCGGAACTTGCGGTCGGGCTTGGGCATCTCGGCTCACCTTATATACCCAGATGGTTTTTAAAATATATAAATGTAGTTATGATATAATAATACTTAGATAATTATAAGCGGCGACAGATTACCGTTCTTAGAGAAGTCTGGAATAAATGTTCAAAACAGTGTAGAACCTAACCTTTGTCGGTCAGGCTCTTACCACCTACAAATTCATTTAAGTCCACGACGTCGGAACATTCAATTTAGGTCTATCCTTACTCAGAACTTCGGTACACCTCTTTCTAATGCCGCTCTTTTCGCATCGCTTTTGACATGCAAGTGGATCGCCGTCGTCATCGAATACGAGTGCCCTAAAATAATCGACAGTTGAAACAGATCGCACTCANNATCTTGTTGACGACGTTTTCCCAGTTCTCTTTACGTGATTGAAATGGTTCTCTCTTCTTGGATTGATGGTTATAAGATTATTCGGCGTGGAACAAAGCCATTCACCGTTTTATTATACAAAAACCTCTCCGGAATAATTCTTCATCTCGACGACGATTGTTGAGTTCCTTCTGATAAGAATGGCGTCTAACAGGCTGCTTACGGAAATGTTACCGAGTGAAACCACTTCCTCGCCACCCTTCCGCGATTCAGTTAGATTCTTTTGGATCGGATCTGTTTCCACATCTCGCTTTCGTTCGTGTCGCCAACGGGGCCCATAAGTAGGACAGAAGAGCCACGATACAGCAAGATTGTAGCCCAACCATGCTTACGATTCTAGCTCTAACCTAAGCATTGATAAGCTCTATCG
>PLSJ01000175.1 GCA_003165115.1 Syntrophaceae bacterium
TGACGGAGAGCACCCGTTGGCGGCCGACCGCATCATTCACCTTTTTCGCGCTCACCACGCCGCGGCAGGGAACACCGATGATCACGATATTCTCCCTCTTGACGATCCCTTCCTGGAGGAGCTGGATGACGCTCCTCGAATCGCAGCCCTTGACGACCACCGCCACGCGCCTCTTCTCACTGGGGAGGTAGGAGGCAAGGTTGTGCACGCACAGAGGGCCGAGGACCATCTCGTCGACCAGCTTTTCGTCTTTTATGAAGCACGGCTCCGCGCGTAACGGGTCGGTACCCGCACGATAACCGATGACGGCATCGACCGAGGGGAGCACTTCACGCACTGCTTTTTTTAGCTTTTCAACGTTCAACGACGATCTCCTCTTTAGCGAGCCGTGGACCAAGCTCATGGATCTGTCTCGTAAAATCGGTGACGGTCTGTTGCCACTTCTGGCCTTCGGAGGCAGAGACCCAGGTATAGTGGAACCTCTTGTCGTCGATGCCGATGAAGGGGAGGAAGCGCTTCAGCGCCTCCAGCCTTCTCCGCGCGTAAAAATTACCCTCAGAGTAGTGGCAGTCGCGGGGATGGCAGCCCGAAACGAGGACGCCGTCGGCGCCCGAGAGAAGGGCTTTTACCACGAAGAGCGGATCGACCCGGCCCGAACAGGGCAGCCTGACGATGCGCAGGTCGGTCGGCTGCTTGAAGCGGGCGACCCCGGCCGTGTCCGCGCCGCCGTATGAGCACCAGTTGCACAGGAAACCGACGATCCTCAGCTCTTTCGCGCCCGTTTCCTTTTTCTCTATATCCGGCATATGGCATTGACCTCCGCGAGGAGCTGGTTATCGGTGAAATGTTCGAGCTGTATCGCCCCGCACGGACATGTGGCGGTGCAGACGCCGCAGCCCGCGCAGACCGTCTCTATCACGCTGGCCACGCGCTTCCCGTCTCTCAGCGTCTCCTCCTTGATTGCCTGGAAGGGACATGTGGAAAGGCACTTCAGGCAGCCCGTGCAGGCCCGGGTGTTGACCTTGGAAATGGCGGGGTCCGACTCGATCATGTCCTTCGAAAGCAGCGAGAGGGCCTTCGCCGCGGCCGCGCTCCCCTGGGCCACTGACGCGGGTATATCCTTCGGTCCCTGGGCTGCGCCCGCCAGATAGACACCGGCCGTGTTCGTCTCGACCGGCCGGAGCTTCGGATGGCTCTCCACGTAGAAACCGTTCGTGTCGTAAGAAATGTGGAGCTTCTCGGCCAGCTCGCGGGCGCCCGGCGCCGCGACGGCCGCCGTGGCGAGCACGACCAGGTCGGCCTCGATCTCGACCTGGGCCCCGAGGAGCGTGTCGGCGCCCTTGACCATCATCTTGTTCCCCTTCGGATAGATGCGGGAGACGCGCCCCCGGATGTAGTGGACACCGTAGTCCTCCTGCGCCCGCCGGGTAAACTCGTCGTATCCTTTCCCCGTCGCGCGGATGTCCGTGTAGAACACGTAGGACTGCGAGCCGGGGATGTGGTCGGAGGTAAGGATCGCCTGCTTGGCGATGTACATGCAGCAGAAGTTGGAGCAGTAAGGCACCCCTATCGACTTGTCCCTCGACCCCGCGCACGAGACGAAGACGACGGCCTTGGGCTCGGCCCCGTCCGACGGCCGCTGTATGTGGCCCGCCGTGGGACCGGAGGCGTTGAGGAGCCTTTCGTACTGGATGCCGGAGATCACATCGGGATATCGGCCCCCGCCGTACTCCGGCAGCTTCGCCTGGTCCAGGAGTCCGTACCCGGTCGCGACGATGATGGCGCCTACTTCCTCGGTGACGAACTCATCGGTCATCTCATAGTTGATGGCCCCCGTCGGGCAGACCTTGGCGCAGACGCCGCACTTGCCTTTCGTGAACTTGCGGCAGAATTCGGGGTCGATCGTGGCCTTCTTCGGGATCGCCTGGGGGAAGGGGATGTTGATCGCCCTGGTCGGGGCGACGCCGTAATTGAAACGGTCGTAGGCGTTCTTGGTCGGGCATTTCTCCATGCACGCGCCGCAGCCCGTGCATTTCTTCCAGTCGACGTAGGTCGGTTTCTTCCGTATCTTGACCTGGTAGTTGCCCACGTAGCCCTTGACGTCCTCTATCTCGGAATAGGCGTGGAGCCTGATCCGCTCGTGCTGGGCCACATCGACCATCTTGGGTCCCAGGATGCAGATCGAGCAGTCTATGGTGGGGAAGGTCTTGTCGAGGCGGGCCATCATGCCTGCTATGCTCGGGCTCCGCTCGACGACGATTGTCTCGAGGCCGCCGTCGGCGCAGTCGAGGGCCGCCTGCATACCCGCCACGCCGGCGCCGATGACGAGCACTTTCTTGTTGACCTTGAAGGACGAAGAGACCAGCGGCCTGTTCCTGATCGCCTTGGCGACCGCCATCCTGACCGCCTCTATCGCTTTTTGCGTGTTTGCCTCTTTGCCTTCCCCGACCCAGGAGATGTGTTCCCTGATGTTGGCCATCTCGAAAAAATAGCGGTTGAGGCCCGCCTTTTCGACGGTCCGCCTGAAGGTGAGCTCGTGCATCCGGGGGGAGCAGGCAGCCACGACGACGCGGTTGAGACCCTCGCGGACGATCGCCTGCTTGATCTCATCCTGTCCCGGCTCGGAGCAGGTATACATATAATCGGTGGCATAGGCGACGCCCGGAAGCTTTCGCGTCTCTTCCGCGACCCTTGCGACATCGACCGTGCCCGCGATGTTGTTGCCGCAATGACAAATGAATACCCCGACTCTCATGCGGTCTCCTTCTCTTCCGAGTTCCCTGACGCGCCGGCCTCGACCTGTTTGGGCGAACGGTTGCGTATGAGGCCGTCGGGGCTGACTATATGTTTCTGTATGCCGAGTGCCTCCGGGCTGTACCCGTAAGCGAGCCCCAGTACCTGCGAGAAGTAGAGGATGGGTATGTCGAACGACGTGCCGAGCGCCGCGTTTACCTGGCCCTGGCGCAGATCGAGGTTCTGCTGGCACAAGGGGCAGGCGACGGCGATGCAGTTTGCCCCGGCATCCACGGCCATGGAGAGGACTTTTGCGGTGAGACGAAGGACCATCTCTTTCTTCGGAACGCCGAAAGCCGCCCCGCAGCATTCCAGCTTGAACGCGAAATCGGCGCCTTCCACGCCGGCCGCCGCCAGTATCCTGTCCATCGATATGGGGTTCTCCGGGTCGTCGAAACAGGCGAGCTTCGGGGGCCTGTTGAGGATACACCCATAATAAGGGGCGATCCGCAGTCCGGGAAGCGACGTGGTGACGTGGCGCGCCACCTCGTCGAGCCCGACGTCCTCATAGATGATCTGAAGAACGGATTTGGCTGTTACCGTGCAGTTGTAAGGGGCATCGAGGAGGCCGTTGACTTCGTCCCTGAAGACCNNCGGCCGGCCAGCGCCGCGGCCAGGAGGTGGTCGACCGCGTGGGCCGGGGTCGAGCCGCAGCAGCTCCAGTCGGCAGGCTCGACGAGGGACACGCCGAGGCGTTCCATCACGAGTCTGATAGAGGCGTCATAGGCGCTTGCGGTGCCTTCGAGTGAGCAGCCCTGATAATATGCATATTCCTTTTTCCCTGCCATTATCTGCTCCGTTCGGCGAACTTCCTGAATATCTTCGCCACCTCGTCTTTGCCCTTTATGTTCCTGGGCAGAAAATGGATCAGTCCCTTGCTCATGACCTTAGGCCCCAGGTCAGCATCGCTGAAAATGTGTCCCGACGCCAGGTTGTAGCGCATGAGTATCCCCATCTCGAAGATCCTTCCATGCGCCTTGAGGGAGCCAAGGAAGGTCTCGTAGAACGTCTTTACGTCTTTTTCGGTATATCTCTTTTCCCTGTAGGCCATGGCGCGCAGCGTGTCCATGATGTGGGCCACGTCGATCTCGCAGGGGCACCTGGTGGTGCACGTCTCGCAGGTGGCGCAGAGCCAGGGCGCCTTCGACGAGAGGACCTGCTCCCTCATGCCCGCCTGGACGAGCCGCATGATCTGGTTGACGGGATAGTCGAAAAACTCCGTATACGGGCATCCGGCCGTGCAGTTACCGCACTGGTAACAAAGGAGCGGGTCTTCTCCGCTCTCTTTCTTGACTTCCTGGGCGAAGCCTCTCCCGGAGCCGGCCGCCAGCTTGATTGTATCCATAAAGAAGACCCCCCGAGCGCCTTTAGGCGGCATTATACCTTTATCCGCTTCAAAGCGCAATAGCGAAATGCATACAGAGCGACAATGTTACCATAGGAAAGCAGCTTCATCAAGACGGCCGTGGACCGATAGCCTCCGACTCCGCCTTCCCTTTTCCCCGCCCAATGATGAGCATAAAGCATGCCGCACCATGAGGACTCCGTAATCCCGCCGCACGCACGGGAATCCTCGTTAAGCCGCAGGATATGAAGGAATAAGCTGGCGCAATTGCAAGAATATTATAGCAAACTATCACATGTAAAGGGAGACTGGCAGGAAACGGCTACTTGACCGATAGAGGGTGGGGCTGCATCCCGGTGGCCGACGTGTCGATATTATACTTCTTGATGCGGCTGTAAAGGCTTGGCCTGCTTACCTTTAAGAGCTTTGCCGCCTTCGAGATGTTGTTGCTGCAAAGTTGCAGTATCTCTTTCACCTTCTGCGCCTCGACGTGGTTTACCTCTTCTTTCAGGGGGACGACTCCCGGCGATTTAATGGTTTTCGAGCCATCGAGGCCGAGGTCGGAGACGCTGATGGTGGTGCCGTCGGACATCACTATGGCCCGGCGTATCTTGTTGATCAGTTCCCTTACGTTGCCCGGCCAGTTGTAGGAGTCTATCGCATCGAGGGCTTTCTTGGTGAAAACCTTCGTCAACCCCATCTCGGCGGAGAACCTGTTGAGGAAGAATTTGGCGAGGAGCACGACGTCGTCTCCCCGGTCTCGCAAAGGGGGCAACTGGATCGCGAATTCGTCCAGCCGGTAGTAGAGGTCGCTCCTGAACCTGCCTTCCTGTATCGCCAGGTCGAGGTCACAGTTGGTGGCCGCGATGACGCGGACGTTCACTTTCTTTCCGTTCGTCGAGCCCACGCGCTCCACGATCCTGTCCTGAAGGAACCTCAGCAGCTTGGCCTGAAGGCTCATGGGCATCTCGCCTATCTCGTCGAGAAAGACGGTCCCTCCGTCGGCGGTTTCCATCTTTCCCTTTTTGGTCGCGTATGCCCCGGTAAAAGAACCTTTTTCATGGCCGAAAAGCTCCGCTTCCAGGAGGTTCTCCGGTATCGCGGCACAGTTGATCGTGACGAAAGACTTGCTCTTCCTTGTGCTCCTCTCGTGAATGGCGAGCGCCGTCAGCTCCTTGCCGGTGCCGCTTTC
>PLSJ01000248.1 GCA_003165115.1 Syntrophaceae bacterium
GCCGTTACTGAGACAGTACACTAGAAGACCTCGTAGATCGTGATAGTGGGGACGAGAATATCCGCCGTCTCTTGAAGAGGCCGCGAAAAGAGGGAGGCATTTGGACCATCCGAAAAGTATTCGAGCCAACCGGAAGAATCGATTATGTTCATAACCTGTCAGGTTCTCTTTCTACCGTGGTATCGATCCCTTTGAGAAACCCCTTCATTTCCGAGATTTGTCTCAGGGGGATCATCTCGATCCTGTCGCCATATATAACCATTTGAACCTTTTGCCCCGGCGATAGTTTCAAGGCTTCTCTCAGTTTCTTGGGAATCACAACCTGGAATTTCGGGGAAATCTTCGTCGCTTCCATACGCATTCTCCATCGATCGTTGTTTTGTAATATTATAAGCGATACCGTAGGGGCTGCGCAAGGAGCGCATTATTCTTCAAAACGGGGCCGGGCGCCGGATAGAGGAGAGAAGAAAGGGCAGAAGGTACGTCAGACCAACCGCGCCGCCACGGCGTCGATGAATTCCTCCGTCGTGAGTGAGCCTGCCGGCTTGGGGTCCATCAGGGGCACGAGGTCCTTCGTCACGACGCCTGCCTCGATGCAGGCGATGACCGCTTTTTCCACCTTTTCCCCGAAAGCCTGCACGGCAGCCGTTCCGTCCAGCTCGCCCCGCTTCTTTATCGCCCCGGTCCAGGCGAAGATGGAGGCCACGGGGTTCGTGCTCGTGGGGTTTCCCTTGAGGTGCTCGTAATAGTGGCGGCGCACCGTGCCGTGGGCGGCCTCGAACTCGTACAGGCCGTCAGGTGAGACGAGGACCGAGGTCATCATGCCGAGTGAGCCGAACCCGGCCGCGATCACGTCGGAGAAGACGTCGCCGTCATAGTTGCTGACCGCCCAGAGGATGCCCCCTTCCTGCTTCATCATCTGGGCCGCCGCGTCGTCGATGAGCAGGTAGCGGTAATTGATGCCCGCCCTCTCGAAATCGGCCTTGCGGGCCGCTGCTTCCCGGCCGAAGATCTCCTTGAAATAGGCGTGGTACGTCTTGCTGATCGTGTCCTTCATGGAGAACCAGAGGTCGATGCGCTCGTCGAGCGCACAGGTGATGCAGGAGACCGCGAAGGAGCGGATAGACCGTTCCAGGTTGTGGATCGCCATGACCACGCCGGGGCTTTCGAACCCGTGCACGAGCAGGCGGCTCTCCCGGCCTTCGTCGGTGGTGTAGACCAATTCCACTTTTCCGGGTGCGTCGATGGTCATCTCCACGCCCGCGTAGATGTCGCCGTAGGCGTGGCGGCCGATGATGATGGGCCTTTTCCAGTTGCGCACCGCGGGCGAGATGTTCCGCACCATGATGGGCTTGCGGAAGACCGTGCCGTCGAGGGCGGACCGGATCGTCCCGTTCGGCGAGGGCCAGCACTTCTTGAGCCCGTATTCCCGGATGCGGCCCGCATCCGGCGTGATGGTGGCGCATTTCACGCCCACGCCGTATTTCCTGATGGCCGAAGCCGCTTCCATGGTGATCGCGTCGTCCGTCCCGTCGCGTTTCTTCAGGCCCAAATCGTAGTACTTCAGGTCGATATCGAGAAAGGGGAGGACCAGCCGCTCCTTGATGAGCGCCCAGATGACACGGGTCATCTCGTCGCCGTCCATCTCGACCATCGGCGTTTTTACCTTGATTTTAGCCATCGTTTTCCGCTCCTTCTCCCGTCGCAGCTTTCGACCGCGTGGTGAGGTAGTTGAGCAGTCCGCCCGCGGCGATGATGGCGGCCTGGGTGTCCGACAGCGGGCAGACGCACGCGATCTCGTCCCCTGTGCGGCCGTTTACCACGACGAGCGGGCGGCCCGCGGTGAGCGCGTCCCGCCACCGCCCCGCATAGAGCCGGTCGCCCTTTTCTATCCGGCCGTACGCGCCGCCTTCACGTAAGACCAGGGGGAGAATGCCTACGTTGATCAGGTTCGCGGCGTGGATGCGCTCGAACGATTTGGCGATGACCGCCTTCACCCCCAGGTACATGGGGCATAGCGCCGCATGTTCCCGGCTCGACCCCTGGCCGTAGGAGACGCCCGCCACGATGATGTTCCCGATGCCCCGCGCCTTATTATCCAGGCACCTCTGCGCGAAGCGCGGGTCCACGTGCTCGAAGACGTACCGGGCGTATTTGGGGACGTTCGACCGGTACTTCAACCGTGCGCCCGCGGGCATGATGTGGTCCGTGGTGATCCGGTCGCCCACCTTGATCGCCGCGACGCCGTCGAGGTCGGCGGGCATGGGCACGTTCCGCGGCGGCTCGCCGATGTTGGGGCCCCTGATGATGGGTGTCCGCGCCATCTCCGGCGTCGGGAAGATAAACATGCCGTCGTCCACGGAGTAGGCGTCGGGCTCGCGGATTTGGGGGTAGGGGATGCCGGATGAGCGCGGGTCGGAGAGGGTGCCGGTGATTGCGGCGATTGCGGCGACTTCCGGGCTGGCGAGGTACACCTTCGCGTCGTGCGTGCCTGAGCGTCCCTCGAAATTGCGGTTCGACGTCCTGACGGAGACACCGCCGCTCCGTGGCGAGAAATGGTTCCCGATGCAGAAGCCGCAGGCGCTCTCCATCACACGGCCGCCCGCACGGATGAGGTCGTGGAGCGCCCCGTTTTCCACGAGCATCTGGAGTATCTGCCGGGAGCCGGGCGCGATGCCGAGGCTGGCGTTCGGGTGGACCCTCCGCCCTTTGAGGATGGAGGCGACCGTCATCATGTCGCGGTAAGAAGAATTGGTGCACGACCCGATGCACACCTGGTCGACGGGCAAGGGCTCAAGCTCCGAGAACTTCTTCACGTTGCCGGGGCTGTGGGGCTCACTCACCAGGGGCTCGACAGCCCTGAGGTCTACCTCGATGACCCGGTCGTAGACCGCATCATTGTCCGGGGCGAGCGGCCGCCAGTCCCTTTCCCTGCCCTGGCCTTTGAGGAACCGTTCCGTGACCTCATCCGACGGGAAGACGGACGTGGTGACCCCCATCTCCGCCCCCATGTTCGCGATGGTGGCCCGCTCCGGCACGCTCAGGGAAGCGACGCCCTCGCCGCCGTATTCGAGCACCACGCCCACGTTGCCCGAGGTCGTCAGGACCGAGAGCATGTGGAGCACCACGTCTTTCGCCGTGACCCAGTCGGAAAGCCTGTTGATAAGCCTCACAAGATAGACCCTGGGACAGGTCAGGAAGAAAGGCCCGCCCCCCATGGCGACCGCGACGTCGAGGCCGCCCGCGCCGATGCCGACCTGGCCGAGCGCGCCGCCCGTGGTCGTATGGCTGTCGGCCCCGAGGAGCGTGGTGCCCGGCTTGCCGAAGCGCTCCAGGTGGACCTGGTGGCAGATGCCGTTCCCCGCCCTCGAATAGACGACGCCGAACCTGGCCGCCGCGCTCTGGAGGTAGAGGTGGTCGTCGTTGTTCTCGAAGCCGACCTGGAGCGTATTGTGGTCCACGTAGCTGACCGAGAGGTCTGTCCTGACCCGGCCAAGCCCCAGGGCCTCGAACTGGAGAAAGGCCATCGTGCCCGTCGCGTCCTGCGTGAGGGTCTGATCGATGCGGATGCCGATCGTCTCTCCCGGTATGTAGTCGCCCTCCACCAGGTGCGCCCGCAGCACCTTCTCAACGATGTGTGTTCCCATGCAGCGCCTCCCGCGTCACTCTTCTTCTTTTCGCTGTACCCACGTGCTCCCGCTTCTTTTCACGACGTTCCTGTACCGGACGATGAATTTGTACATGTCTCCCGGATAGGAAGAGTGGAATACCTCCACCGGCTTCCGCCCTTTTGCATACATGATGCGCTCCGTAAAGAGGATCGGCGCACCCGACGGGATACCCAGGCGGGCCGCCGTCGCGGTGTCGGCGAACGAGGCGGCGATCGTCTGGACCGCTTCCGTGAACCTGATGCCCAGGTCCTGTTCCAGGATCTGCAGCAGGGGCCTTTAGTAAAGGGCCGCCTCCTCGATCTTTTCGCCGGTCTCCGTGGGCAGGTAATTGACGGAGACGGTAAAGGGCCTCTCGCGGAGCGCCCGGACCCTTGTTATCCGCACGATCTCCGTTGTCCGCACGTCGAGACCCAGCTTCTCCCTTATCTGCTTCGATGCCGCCATGCGCTCGATGTGCGTCGATCTCGTCTTGATATCGGCTATCTGGGCGAAGAAGAAATCGTCGATCAGCCCGTGAAATTCGAAGTTGTAGCCCTCGATCAGCCCCACGTTGTCGGTGACGAACGTGCCTTCCCCCCGCCTGCCGACGAGAAACCCCTCCTGGGTCAGTTGGCCCGTTGCCTGGCGCACGGTGAGGCGGCTCACCCCGAACCTCTCCGCAAGCTCGTTCTCCGAGGGGATCTTCTCTCCCGGGCCGAACTCGCGGTCGACGATCCAGGTCTTGATCGTCTGCTTGATCTGGTAGTAAATAGGCAGGATGCTGTTCATATGTCTACTCATATATACAACTTACTAAGGTGCCTGTCAAGGGAAGCGAAAGCGGGAAGCAGTCTGCCCGCTTTTTGGAGACTGCACAGGCTGTCCAGTCCAAGGATGCAGAGAGGAAGTTTGAGAAGGCGACCGAGAAGATTTTGAAAACACAGACAAGACGCTTACCCTCCTGATTATTTTGCCTTGAGCGTCTTGGTTAAGAGCTGCATGAAATCTCGTACTCGTTCAAATACGGCTACTGCTTCAGTAAAGCTGTAAGGTTTTCTTGTATGAGAGACGCTATTTCGCCAAATATCTTTCATATAAGTACAATGATCGGCGGCATCAGAGTAATGCTCTATTTTCTGGCTCTTTCTCATCCTGAATGGGTAAGGTAGACTGTAGTGAAAAAGAGAGGAGCCCCTACACGATGCAAGACCTGGAGTCCCTGTTTACAAAAGCGCTCAAGCTGGAGCCGCCATGGATGATTACAAAGGTGGAGTTTGATGAAGGCAAAGGGGTCATAAGGGTCTTCATCGATTTTCCCCGGGG
>PLSJ01000403.1 GCA_003165115.1 Syntrophaceae bacterium
GCTGTTCTGAAAATAGGCCGCCGCACTGGTCTCGACAACATGGTCGGACCGCACCAGGGAAAGGAAATGGCGGTCTTCCGTGTTGTTCAGGCCGAGGGAGATGGTGTCGTTTTGCGACTGGAACCCTATCGTGTTCCGCACCTCGCGCCCGCCCCACTTCGTGAGCCAGGAATGGGAGAGGTTCACCGCTTCCGTCACGCGCCTGTCGCTCTGCTCGAACTGGTCGCCGTGGACCGGGTCGTTCAGGAAATAGGTGAAGTCGGAAAAGAGGTCGAGGCGGCTGGCGATCACGTAGGCCGATCCTTTCGTCACGGAGTTGTCCCCCGTGTGCTGCCACGCCCCTGAGAGGCTGTAGCGGGAGGTGTCCGAGCCGTCCGTCGGATTGAGGGAACCGAAGCGCCCGATGAGGCCCTCGCCGACTGCCCTCCGCGGGACCTGGTTGGTCGCGTTCCCTTCGCTCCCGTAAGCCATCGCGGTCACGTTCACGCTGTTTTGCCCGTTAATCAGGCTGTAGCGCAGCACCCCGTTCAGTTTTTGAAAATTCTCGGAAATGCGCCACGGCCCGTCGTTGTGCACGTACTCCAGGCCGAAGAGGAGCGTCCCCATCCCCAGCTTCGAGGAATCCGCGAGGAGTCCGCGCCGATAGCCGTCCTGTCCGATTGTCGCCTTTGCGATCCCCCGCTCCAGGGTGTCCAGGTAGCCGACGTTAATGGCGCCCACCGAGGAGAAATCCCCCTCGTCGGCGTAATAAGGCCCCTTTTTGTACTGTATGCCGCTTATCAGCTCGGGTATCAGGAAATTGAGGTCAGCGTAGCCCTGGCCGTGCGCATGGCTGCGCTCGTTGACGAGCATGCCGTCGACCGTGACCCGCAGGTCGGTGCCGTGGTCCAGGTTGACCCCCCGCAGGAAATACTGGTTCGCCTTGCCTTCCCCGCTGTGCTGCGTCACGACCAGCCCCGGCGTCGTCTCCAGAAGCTCTCCCGGCTCGTACGCGACCTGTGCCTCCACCTCCCTGCGGGGGACGACCCCCTCGCTCGCCGAGTCGGCCGCGCCGGCGACGTTTTCCGCCGACTCGGTCACTTCCACGACGCCGAGCGTCTGCACGTCCTCCGCGCCCGCGGTCCACGGCAGGGAAAGACCCCATGCCGATGCGAGCATCATTGCACCGCAGGCGACCATCGGGAGACCCTTCACCGCCACGTTCGCTCCTCCTGCAGAATAAAAAAAGGCCATGAAGACCCGGCGCTCCTGCGCCGTCCTAGCCTTCATGGCCTGTCCATTCCCGTCGTTTTTCGCAGCCCTTCGGGGCCTCTTACCCGCCTCTTCCGGCGGATAACCATTCTCTCTCTAATTATTATCACGCCCGGCCCGCCGGGTCAAGCCGATTCCGACGTGCTCAACCGGCGCACCCGGCGATGGACGTAAACGCTACACGCCCTGCGACGGCTCCGGTATTGCCGGCAGGGCGACGTAGAAGGTGGCGCCTGCGCCGGGTGCGCCTTCTGCCCATACCGTGCCGCCGTGGAGGCCGACGATCCTTTTCACGATGGCGAGGCCCATCCCGTTCCCGCCGAACTCCTCTTGCGCGTGGAGTCTCTGGAACACGCTGAAGAGCTTGTCTTTCCGCTGCATGTCGAAGCCCGCACCGTTGTCTTTGACGAAGTAGACATTCTCCCCGGTCCGCGCGACGCATCCGACCTCGATCACCCTCCCCTCCCTGCGGCTGGAGAACTTGAAGGCGTTCGAAAGCAGGTTGGTGAATACCTGGCGCAGCATGCTCTCGTCGCCGGCGCAGGGGGCAAGGGGAGAGACCGTCACCTCCCCGCCGGGATAGATCGTCCTCAGCTCTTCCACGAGGGACCTGACCATCTCGTCCAGGGGCACCGTCGCTCGCTTCAGCGCCTGTTTGCCGAGCTTCGAGTAGGCCAGCAGCCCTTCGATAAGCTGCTCCATTTTCAGCGCGCTCTCCTGAATGATGCGCATCCGGTCCGCGAAGCTTTCGTCGAGTCCGGGTCCGTATTTTGTGACGATCCTTTCGGCGAACCCGCCTATCACCATCAAGGGCGTGCGCAGGTCATGGGAAACCGTGGAATTGAAAGCCTCCAGCTCGTCATTGGCGTTCCTGAGATCGAGGACTATCTGTCTCAGCTCCCTGTTGAGCCTCACGATTTCCATTTCCGCCCGCTTTATCGCCGTGATGTCCCTGAGCACGGCCAGGGTGGCAGGCTGTCCCTTATGGTCGATCGTCACGACCGATGCCTGCAACGTCCGTATCTCCCCGTCGGGCCTCTGGATCCTGTATTCGACGAGTTCGTCCAGGGTTTCGCCCCTCTGCCTTGCCAGGACCCGCTCCGTCACCGCCTGCCGGTCTTCCGGAAAGACGAACTGGCCAATGGGGTGGCCCACGACTTCCGATGCGTCCTGGAGACCATGAATGGCGAGAAATGCACGGTTCACGAAAACCCTTTCCGTATTCATGGTGATGGCAATGCCGTCGGCGACGCTTTCGACCACCGCCCGATAGAGCCTTTCGTTTTCGAGGAGCCCTTCCTCCACCTTCCGGTGCGAGGCGTCCAGCGCCTCAAACCGCCTGACGCGGCCGCGCAGCGACTCCATCTCGCGTGCAAGCGAATCCCTCTCCTTGTCCTCTTCTCCCATGGCGTGCCCCTCGAAGACGCGGTACCTACCATACCAATTATACAACGCCGGGCGGCGGTGTACGAGAAGTTTTGAAGGGCGGCGCGCCGGATCCCTGGGGCATCTTTTCCATTGACGAACGTCTCCGCACATGGGTTATATAGTGTCATGCTTTATGTAGGCTACGGGCAAGTGACATCATACGTTATCTCACACATAAAGACGCAGGTGCCGCGAGAACGAACAGGAGGGGAAAACATGGCTTGGAGAGCGGTCTTGCGCTATGCAGGTGAGACGTCGCCGTGCCTCGACAAAACAATCTACACGTTTTTTGAAGAATTTGTTTGACATGGTGTTAATCAATGTATTACACTACCTTAGTTGTGAAAGCCAAACCATCGGCGACGGTGGGACGGAAAGCCAACGGGTCTCCGGGATGCTCCTCGTGAGCCACTCAGAAAGACGGCCGGGTTGCCAATAAGGTTTCATCTGTTCGAGGAAGGGGGGTGACACACGTCAATTAGGCAGTCCATGTTCCGGCAGTCGATTCTGAATGACAGGAGGAGGAAGACGTGAATAAGATTTTATGCGCATTCGTAAGCTTAATGATGGTTTTGGCACTATTGGCGGCGGCGCCCGGCACGGCGAAGGCGACACCGATTGCAGCGGCGTCGATCCTGCAAGGCACCTCGGACACCTCGATCAAAAATGGTGGGGATACCATAGTCGTGACCGAAACCAATGCGAGCTGGGAGCTGATAGGCGAGAAGTCCAACGGAAAGATCATCGGCAGCCCTGTCGTCATCACCGACGGAGTGATGAAGTTTAACACGAACACCGACAAAGTCACGTTCACCGGGTCCATCGGCGGGAATTCCTTCAGCGTCAAAGGGAGCCTCTCCGACTATTCCCTCAGCTCCAATAACCTCTACTACAGTTGGGATGTCAGCTTCGCCGGCGCTCAGGTCAAAGGGCTCAACGACGTGCTCCTGCTCGACGGCTCGCCCTTCAGGCTTGTCGACGCTTACGCGGGAAGCATAAACATCGACCAGAACATCAACAGCCCCGTGAGCGGCCCCAGCGACGTCAACTTCAACGTGAGCCGTGTGAGCAGCGTCCCCGTCCCCCCGGCCCTTCTTCTTTTCGCACCGGGGCTCTTCGGCCTTATCGGCATAAGGAAAAGGTTCCTCGGGTAGACCACGCGCCTCAAAAGCATTATTTCGAGGGCAGGGACCTTTCTCCCTGCCCTTATTTTTTGAGGCCGTCCCGCCCCATGGGGGGGGTCGATGCTGCCTTCCCTGGTCTCGTGCGATGACGGCGTGTTGACTTTATGGCCCTTTTTTTGTACACTTTCCCGGTAGAGGTGGTTTCGGCATGGACATGAACGAGACTGTAAAGATCCTTCTCGCCGAAGAGCAGACGCTCCTGTCGAGGGAAAGGACCATGCATTCCTACATGCAGACGGGGCTTGCGTTCACCTCCGTCGGGCTCGTGGTCATGAAGTTTCTGGTGGGGGCCCTCTATTTCTGCGCCGGCCTGCTCTTTATCGTCCTGGGCGCTCTGCTGATCGTGGAGGCCGGGAAGAGATACCTCCGCTTCCGCAAAGCGATCGCCAGGCTGAGAGAAAAAGAAGCGCAGCTCGGATGCGACATCGGCCTGATAACGGGTAAGTGAGGCCAACCGGGCCCTTACACCCTTATCCGCGCCCGTCCTACTCTCCCGTTTTCATCCCGGAGGCGACCATGTCCATGTTCTCGTGCGCTTTTCCATAAAATGAGGGCTTCAGCTCGATCGCCTTTTCGAGGGACCGGGCCGCCTCGCCGTAGCGTCCTTCCACATAGTACGACATGCCGAGGTTATTGTAGAGCTCGGCGGACCGGGTTCAGGGTTATGCCCTTTTTGTAGTGGAGGCGGGCTTCTTCCGCCGTCCTTTCAGGTCGCCTTTCCTGAAAGAGACCACCTCGTTCCTGTGCGTCGCCTGGGCCGTGGTCGTCGAGACCCCGCCGGGAAAGAACGTCCCGATAAAGGGGGTGAAGAAGGTATAGGTGTACGTCGTCACCACCCTCATGTAGTCGCCGGGGTTCCCCGCGTTCTGCTCCCCTGTCCAACCCGTCGGATCGCCGCTGAACAACGCCTGAAGCGGCGCGCACCCAAAAAAAGGCCCGGAAGTCTGTCCTTCCGGGCCTTTCTCGACGAGCCGTGAGAATACTATTTCCTGGTCCTCCTCCTTATGCCGGTGAGGGCGAGCAGGCCCGGACCAAGCAGCAGCAGACCCGCGGGGACAGGGACCGCGCTCGGGGCAGTCTCGAACACCAGGAAGCCGCCGTTGAAATCGATGGTGCCCCCGTTGTTGGTGAGCGTCGTGTAGAACAGGGTGCCGGGCTCCAGGATGAGGATCGCGCCCGGATCGAGGATGATCGTCGGAATGTACGTGCCGCCGCCGCCGAGGGTGATGACGTGGCTTCCGGAAGTGAACTCGAAGGTGTCGCCGCTCGACGCGTGGAGCACGCCCTCCTGCGTGAAATCGCCCGTGATGGTTATGGTGGAGGGGTCGGTGAACCAGGACCCGTAGTTGAAGACGCTGCCGCCGAAGGTGACGTTCGAGAAGTTGATGCCGAAGAACCCGCCCGCGTTGTTCGTCACCGTGCCCGCAAAAATGACGTTCGCCGCGTTCACGTTAAAATTCCCATTGTTTGTCACCGAGGCGCCGAAGGTGTTGGGTGTGACGGGCGCACCGGTCACGCTCACGTAGCCGTTGTTTTGGAGGCTGCCCGTAACCGTGCCGCCGGAGTAGCTGAACGTGCCCTTATTGACGATGGTCGTTGCGCTCAGGGTGCCGCCGGAGAGGTTGTAGTTGCCGTATCCCGACGTGCCGCCGGCGATGGAGAGGTTGCCCGTCGTGTGGGTGCCCCCCGACTGGTTGAAGGTGCCGCTTCCGTTATAGCCGACATAGGTGGCGCCGGTCGTGAGGCTGCCGTTCGCAAGCGTGTAGGTGCCGCTAGCGCCGGGGTTGTAGCCCAAATACAGGCTGCCCGTCGTGAACGTGCCTCCGTTGGCGGCCTGCGTGGTGCCGTTGTTCCATATCTGCCCCTGGGTGAAGCTGCCCTGTCCCCCGTAGCCGACGTAGGTGTTGCCGGAAACGGCGAGGGTGCCGTCGGCGAGGGTATAGGAGGGCCAGCCATTATCGTTGGCGGTCGGGGTGAGCCCTATATAGAGGTTGGGGGTGGTGACCGTGTTCGTCAAAGGACCGCCCGGCAGGGGCTGCCATGCGCCGGTGGTGTCCAGATAAGAGGAAGAGGTCGTCCAGGTGCCGCTCGCGTCCTGGTATGGCTTCCCTTGGGTAAAGC
>PLSJ01000389.1 GCA_003165115.1 Syntrophaceae bacterium
GCGATACGACCTTATCGAGGTGATGGCCTGTCCGGGGGGATGCATCGGCGGCGCGGGCCAGCCCGTCTCGACCAGCCCCGCGGTGCGGAAGGAACGGACGAAGGGGATTTACGAGAACGACAGGATGCTGGAGCTCCATAAGTCGCAGGACAACCCTTATGTGAAGGAGCTGTACCGGACCCTCCTCGGAGAGATAGGAGGGCAGACGGCGCGTGACCTCCTGCACACGGGGTACAGGAACCGGAAAAGGATCGTGGACGAGCGTCTCCCCTTAAGCGGACCCGCGGCCAAGGGGAGCCTCGACGTAAACGTCTGCGTGGGGACGAGCTGCTTTCTCAAGGGGTCCCAAAGACTTCTCCATGAAATACTCGACTACCTGAAGGCAAGCGGCATCGGGCACCTGGTGAACGTCAGCGCCTCGTTCTGCTTCGAAAAGTGCGACAGGGGGCCCACGGTAAGGATCGGCGAGCAGGTCATCGAGCACTGCACGCTCGACCAGGCGGTCCGGGCAGTCGGGACGCACCTGCCCCTGGCGAACAGAAGGGAGACGGCATGACCGATGAAACCGGCCTCCAGCAGATCGTCTTCACCCTCACCGCGCGGTGCCGCGACTGCTACAGGTGCCTCCGGGGATGTCCGGTCAAAGCGATCAGGATGAAGAACGGACAGGCATACGTGGATGAGAAGCGCTGCATCGCGTGCGGCACGTGCATCCGTGAGTGTCCACAGCAGGCAAAGTCGTTTCGCCAGGACATCGAGATCGTCCAGAGGCTCGTCGAGGCCGACAGGTTCGTGGCTGCGAGCGTGGCGCCCTCCTTCGCCGCCGTCTTCGGAGGGTGGCAGAGGAAGCGCCTTCCCTCGGCGCTCCGCGCACTCGGTTTCAACTACGTCGGCCAGACGTCGCGGGGGGCATTCCAGGTGTCGGCCCATACGGCAAGGCTGCTACGAGACAACCCGTCAAAGACGTACGTCGCCACCGCGTGTCCCGCCGTGGTCAATTACGTGGAGAAATACCGCAAGGACGTGGTGGATAACCTGCTGCCCCTGGCTTCTCCCATGGCCACACACGCGAGGATGCTGAAGCGGATTCACGGGAAGGAGATCGCCGTCGTCTTCATCGGCCCCTGTGTGGCGAAAAAATCGGAGATCCTCCGGCCGGGGCTCGCGGGCGTGGTCGATTGCGTGCTTACCTTCAAGGAGCTGACGGCGTGGCTCGAACAGAGGGGCATCGACCTCTCCACCTGCGACGAGAGCGACTTCGACGAAAAGCCGATCCACGACGCGCAGCTCTACCCTTTGCCCGGCGGCAGCATCAAAACCGCCGAGCTGAGGGACGACGGATTGGAAGCGGGCATAGTCAGGGTCCACGGCGTCAACGAGGTGAAGGAGTCGCTCGCCTCTATCCCCCACGGCTCGTCGTATGCCCTGCTGGAACCGCTGTTCTGCGGCCAGGGCTGCATCAACGGGCCGGGCATCGGCACGGAAAAGAATATTTTCGACAGGCGCCGGGACATCATAGAATACAACCGTTGCGCGGACAAGGAGGCGCCCCCGCCGGTCCTCGAAGACGAGGGGCTTCTCCGCGCCTCCTTCGAGGGCGACCTCCACGTCCTTCCCCAGGTCTCCGAGGAGGAGATCCAGGCCATCTTCGAGAGCACGGGCAAGGCCGACCCGCAGCAGCAGCTCAACTGCGGCGCCTGCGGCTACGACACCTGCCGGGACAAGGCGGTCGCGGTCGCCCAGGGCATGGCCGAGCCGGAGATGTGCATCCCCTTCATGAGGCGTCTCGCGGAACGGAGGACGGACAGGATCATCGACACGAGCCCCAACGGCATCGTCATCCTCGACAAGGACCTTATCATCATCAGCATGAACCCGGCTTTCAAGCACTTCTTCTCATGTTCCGACGCGGTCCTGGGAAGGCACATCTCCTACCTCATGGACCCGGCCCCTTTCGAGAAGCTCATATCCGGCATGGCCGACAAGCTCGACATAACCGTGACGCACCGGCCCTACAATCTCTTCTGCCGGGAGCTCATCTATACCCTCGGGGAAGAGGGGCAGATCGCGGGTATCTTCATCAACATCACGGGCCTCCGGCAGCAGGAGAAGAAGCTTAAGGAGCTTCGGTCCCAGACCGTCGAACAGGCCAACGAGCTCCTGGAGCACCAGGTGAAGATGGCCCTCAACCTCGCGCAGTTCCTCGGCGAGAGCACGGCCAAGGGAGAGGCCCTCGTGCGGAAGCTGATGGCCCTGAGTGAGGAAGATGAAAAAGGGCCCAGGTGACGCCGGAAAGTACGTGAAGACCGTCCTGGCCCAGAGCGCGAAGCGGGCCGGGATGATCTGCGGGGACTTCGTGACGGTCGAGCGCACCGATGAGGCCACTACCGTGGTGCTCGCCGACGGCATAGGGACGGGGGTGAAGGCACGGGTGGCCGCCGTCATGTGCGCGAGCCGTCTCATGGAGCTTATCCGCCTCGGTTTCACGCTCCGGGAGGCCTGCGCGAAGGTCGTCGACACCATGCACGAGGCGCGGTTTTCCGATATCCCTTTCGCCGCTTTTTGCGTCTGTCGCGTGCTCAACAGCGGCCACGCCACGATCCTCTCCTACGAGATACCCACGCCCATTCTTGTCGACAAGCAACTCGCCGCGTATCTGCCCCAACCGAGGTCCTACCCCCTGGGCCTCGAGATGATCGCCGAAACCAATTGCGTCCTCGATCACGGGGACGGCATCATCCTCGTCAGCGACGGCGTGACGCAGGCGGGCCTGGGGCACACGTACAGGATGGGATGGGGGCTGCCCCTGGTATCCGACTTCGTGAACGGCTGCCTGCTCCAGGGGACGGAGTTGGGGCACGTGCTCGAAAAGATACTGGAAAGGGTCAAAGACATCTCGGGGTCGACCTACGGCGACGACACCACGTGCCTCCTGGTGCTCTGCCGGGAAGCGCGGGTGCTCAACGTCTTCACGGGGCCGCCCTCGAACAGGACGAACGACGGGGCCGTGGTGACGGAATTCATGGAAATGAAGGGAACGAAAGCGGTCTGCGGCTCGACCACTTCCGAGATATTCAGCCGGCAGCTAAAAAAACCCGTCACCGTCAAAGACGGTCTCACGGGCGACTACTTCCATCCCCCGTCGTACGAGATATCCGGCATCGACATCGCCACCGAAGGGGCGGTCACCCTGAACCAGGTTTACAATATTATCGACGAGAAGGAAGAGAAGCTCGAATCCCATTCCTCCGTTTCGGACCTCTACCGGCTCTTCCACGGGTCGGACATGATAAACTTTTTCGTAGGCACCGCGTCGAACCCGGCGCACAGGGCAATCGCCTTCAAACAAATGGGCGTGCTGCCCAGGGAGGCGATCGTCCTGCTCCTGGTGGAGAAGCTGAAGAAGCTCGGCAAGCTCGTCAACATCGACTACCTGTGACGCTCCTGGAGCAATGCGTGCTTATTTTCGGGGCCTGACCAGATAGACCGGGCACGTCGCGTGCCGCGTCACCCTGTCCGCCACGCTCCCCATGAGGTGCTCGATTATCCCTGTCTTGCCGTGGGAGGCAATGACGATCAGATCGACGCCCTTCTCCTTCTGCTCTTCCAGGATTTCCGCATATGTCGGGACGCCTTCGCGGACGTCGGTGATGATTTTTATCCCGTCGGTCTTCCCGGTCTTTTCGATCTGCTGCCCCATCGTGTCCCGGGCAAACTTGATCGTTTCTTTTCGCATATCTTCGAGCGTATCGGCGGACATGCAATAGTCGCTGGCGCACATCCGCATGATGCCGACCACATGCAAAAGGTAGATCGTGGAATCGTACTGCCGGGCGATATCCACGGCGTCGGCCAAGGCCTTGTCGGAAAACTCCGAAAAATCTGTCGGAACGAGAATCTTTTTCGGTGCAAACATGCAGTCCTCCTTTTTTTAATCGAGAGGCCCGCGCCGGGTGGTCAAGAGCATTGCCCCGCCCGCGCTTCCCTGAATTGAATGTAAGCGAGGCCGGACCCCCTGTCAATCCATATTTTCCGCGATAAGGGAAAGGAGTTGCCCGTTCTTATCCGGCCGCCTGGCGGACGACGTCGATGACGGTCCCGTCGCGATACTCCACGAGCGCCACGATCGGCCCGTCCGCCGAAAAAACGGGAGGGGTGCCCGCAGCCGCTTCCGCCATGTATTTCAGGTCGTGGATATCCTTAACCGGCAGTCCCGCTTCTTTCAACCGCTCCCGCA
The DNA here is from genome assembly GCA_003165115.1 of Syntrophaceae bacterium. Classification (GTDB taxonomy): domain Bacteria; phylum Desulfobacterota; class Syntrophorhabdia; order Syntrophorhabdales; family WCHB1-27; genus BOG-1155. The sequence goes on from PLSJ01000389.1 coordinate 4,238, forward strand.
GGTCGTCGCGGCGTGGGTTGACGGCGACCCCGCGGTCCGTGACGAGGACATCGACGGTCTCCCCCGGTGTCGTCACGGTCAGCACCCGGTCCACGACGGTGGGGAACCTGCCCCGGACAAGCCCGGCGACGATCACCGTCAGCCGGGCGCCCGCCGCCGTGTCGCTATGGCCCCCCGAGCCGCCCCTTATGGCGCCGTCCGAGCCGGTAACCACGTTTACGTTGAAGTCCGTATCGATCTGGGTCGCGCCGAGGAGCACGCAGTCCAGCCGGTTCACCGCGCAGCCCGCGTTGAAAGGGTTCGCATAATAACCGGAGCCGATTTCCACGTGGTCGCGGTTCACGGCAAGCGACCGGACGGCGGCGAGGTCGAACCCCTGGACGTCGAGTATCTTCCTGAAGAGGCCCTGCTCCAGCATCTTCACCATCTGGCCCGTGACGCCGCCGAGGAGGAAGCTCCCCGTAACCCGCTCCTCTTCCATCATCCTGCCGACGAAATGGGCCGCGGCCAGCGATGCGCCCCCGGCGCCCGCCTGGAAAGAAAACCCCTCCCTTATTAACCCCGCCGCACGGATCACCCGCGCCGCATCTTCCGCGAGGATGAGCGTGCGCGCGTCTTCGGTCATCCTCGTGGTCCCCGAGATAATGCCCGCCGGGTCGCCCACCTCGTCCGCCTTCACCACGTAATCGACCCGCGTCTGCTGGATGGAGACGGGGGTCAGGGGATAGGGCGCGAGATGGGAGGCAACCGCCACAACGACGCGCGCATATTCGGCGTCCGGGAACGCATACCCCAGGGAGCCGCAGGCCGACGGCCCCGCGACGCCGTTGACGTTCCCATAATCGTCCGCCGCCGGGGCTGCGACGAAGGCGACGTCGATGGGCAATTGGCCGCATTCTATCGCGCGCGCGCGTCCGCCGTGGGTGCGCAGGATTACCGGTCGCGGGAAAATGCCCTGTGAGACGGCCCCCGCGACGGGACCCGAGACGTAGTTCGTATCGAGGGCCGTGACCGCGCCGGTCCTCACGTGATCGATGAGGGGTGCGTGGACAGGGAAGACCGCGCTCAGGGCTATCTTCAGGTCCCTGACGCCCATCCTTGCGGCCGTGGCAAGCACGCGGTTGAC
>PLSJ01000158.1 GCA_003165115.1 Syntrophaceae bacterium
TGTCCACGAAGAAAGGCACGGGGACCGTCATAAGGGTGCTTATCGAGTCGAGTGACGGGGTCAGGACCTGGGAGACGGTGGGCGTCTCCGAGAACGTCATCGAGGCAAGCTGGCAGGCCCTGGTGGACAGCATCGATTACAAACTCCTCCTGGAAGAGGAGAAAGCATGAAACGTCTCCTCAATATTCGTGACGCCACAAAAGAATTGAACATCCTCCGCTCCCTGGACAGCTACGAGAAGCCCTTTCAACTTCTCGGGACGTACCGGCTTATCGACGACGGCCACCGGCCGGAGGCGACGGTGAGCGTCAAGGCCGACCACGGCGAGATGCACGAGGCAGCGACGGGCGTCGGCCCCGTGGATGCCCTCGCCAACGTGCTGAAGAAGTCGTTGGCCTCCATTTTTCCGTGCATCCGCGCGATAAAGCTCGTCGACTTCTCATCACGGATCCACGACACGAAGGCCGGGACCTCGGCCACCGTGGAGGTATCGATCATCTTTACCGACGGGACCGAGATATGGAGCGTCGCGGCCATATCCGAGAACATCAATATGGCCTCTTTTCTCGCCCTCCTCGACGGCTTCGAGTACGCGATATGGCTGGAGGCGAGGCAGTAAGCGGGGGCGGCTGGTACCCATCGAAAATGTCTGCTGGCCGCGAAGACCTTACTCACTGTGGGAAGAAGTGCTTGACGGCTACTCGTCGCCTATCGTCTTTTTTTCGGAAAAGCGCTCACGATGCTTTTTGTTGCGCCTGTTTGTCACCTCTCCTCGTCATAAGGGTAGAAGAGAACGTTGTTTCAGGCCGCCGGTTGTTTCCTTTTTGCCGCAAGCTTTTTGTCGAAACTAAAAAGGGAAAGATTATAGTTCTTAGCCTTGATAGCAAGAAGGCAGCCGACGATATCCATTGTCGAATCAGCGAACATGGATAGAGACTCAGTTAGTTCCCGGACATCTTCGTTTACGATCCCTTTGTATCCCAACAATCGGATGAGTATGCCCGCTGCTTCCGCCCGCGGAACTTTATAGAATTTCATGAGAACGTAGACGCATTCGACAAGTACGCTCTCCAGAATCGTTGCTGTTTCTTCTCCTGTGAGGACCTCCTCGAAAAAGGCTGCCGCCCTGGTATAAAGATCCTCCTGATCTCGCAGAAGATACCGAAGGATTGTACTGGTGTCAGGGAGGCTACTTCTTCTTGGTTTCTTCATCGACCACTTTTCCCCACACCTTTTCTCGAATCTCGGAAAATGCCGCCGGTTCCTTCGAATAAGCGCGTAGAGCGCCGCCGACGCTCGTGACCCCTTTCAATATGACCTGACCTTTGATCACTTGAAATTCAACCACATCTCCTTTCAATGTTTCACGTATTGCCTTTGGTATGGTAACCTGACCTTTTGAGGTAATCTTTGCCGTATACGCCATAACGCTCATCTCCTTACTTATCAGTCAATCATTACTTATGTAAAGTGTAATGTAGATTACTGTTAAAATCAAGCAGGATCGGTGCTGCCACGCTCTCCTCCTGCCTTTTCTCCATCGGCGTATTCCGCGATAACCGGCGATTCTCCGGCCGCTGCTGACGGCATAGGTGATCGCGGGACAAGCGGGAATCGTGCATTTTCTCGCCCGCTTCTTTTTTTGTTGACATGAGTTATATGTTGTTATACACTGTGCGAGTCAACAGAAAAACTATGCTGCCCGCGAGGATGGGCGGGAGGGCGCCGGTTCTCGGACGTGCTTCTCGCGAATTCATCAGACGGATAGCCGGGCGGGAAGGCGGCTTGCCTTCGCTCCCGAAATGAGCGAGTGCGTAACGTCAAGGCCAGTTCAGGTTCTTGCAGTCGGCAGAACCGGGCGGGAGGCTGCATGGAAAGGCTTGTGCTCAATCCCGGTTGATGATTCCACGCTTTCCCGGTCCTCGTGCCCGAGTTCAGGCAAAAGCGAGTCCGTCGGTGGGTTTGAGACGAGGGATTAGTGAAACGCTATAAAGAGCGGGAGGATTTATGAAAAGGATCACATTCATTGTCGTCGGTTTTGTCATGGCTGTTGCTCTTCTGGTCGCCGCGACAAGTCAACGGGCGGACGCTCACTTTGCGGATTTCCCCTCCTACGATTTTGGAAGTCTGGGCTGGTTTGGCGGAAACGCCGGTCTGGAAGGGGCGTTGGACGTGGGGTGGACGACGGGCTTTGTCGGCTCGGTCAGCAACCGTCTGCCCATCGACTCCGGGTCGCCCTACGGCCACGGTGTGGGGCTCTTGACATTCACCACCGGAGCGTACGCAGGGACGGGGGGATCCTGGAACTTTCTATCCGGCGGATCCTTCAGCCTCGTTGGCGGAGTTTCCCGTCTGGGCCTTGACTCCACCACGACGCTCATGCACGGGACCTTGAGTTCGGTAAGTATCGACGTTCGGCCGTTAGCCGGAGGGTTATTCTACGATACCGTATCCGGATCGTTTGCCGGTATTCTCGACGATGTCCTCGCACGGCACTACGGCTTGCCATCGACGTCGGTCTCCGGTTTTATGAGTTTCAGCTTCCTCGTCGATATTCCGATCAGCCCCAGCGACGGCTTCAGCTTCAGTTCCGCCGATAGTCCTACCGGGGGAGGCAGTCCCACCGGGTTAGGCAGTCCCACCGGGGTAGGCATGGACGTTCCGACTAACCCCGTTCCTGTCCCGTCCGCACTCCTGCTCTTTGCCCCGGGCCTTGTCGGACTTGCCGCGATCAGGAGAAGATTCAGGAAAGAGGCTCCTTATTACGGGGAATAAAGAGGGTATCGTTATGGCAAAACATTCGCATATTTTCGTGGAAACCTTTGACGGCATGTCGGGGTTTGGTCTGGACAGGGAGTCCGATGAGAATACGGTTCAGGTCTACCTGCAGAAATTTTCGGATGACCGGTTGATGGAAACGATCCTGAAACGGATGACCGATGACGATTTAACCGAGATATTCGAAATGACAAGTAAAATGCTGAAAACATATCTGACCGAGTCTGAATACCATCGATTGTTTCTCAAAGACGAAGAACGATAGATCATAAGAGCCAAGCCGAAGCGGAACGCATGCCTCCGGGTCGGGACGAGAGCCGCCCCCGGGTGTGGTGGCTTTCGTCGTATATCCACATGTTCTCCCCTCGCGGACACGCCCTTTCCGCCGTCGGCCGACCGCCTGAAAAGACGCAGGCATAGAGCCGAAATAGGGAGACGGGGGTTTGACAACATTCAGGGGGGGGATTATATTACGAGTGTCTTTTTGGAGATTAAAAACCCTGGAGGAGTATCATGGCGAACAAAGTAATCGGAATCGATCTCGGAACCACATTTTCCGTGGTCGCCGTTATGGAAGGCGGGGAGCCGAAGGTCATCATCAACGAAGAAGGGAGCCGGCTCACCCCCAGCGTGGTAGCTTTTACAAAAGAAGGGGAAATCCTCGTCGGCCAGGTCGCGAGACGGCAGGCGATCACCAACCCTGAAAATACGATCTTTTCGATAAAGAGGTTCATGGGACGCCGGTACAGCGAGATAAAGGGCGAATTGCCGCGCATACCGTACAAAATGGTAAGCGATGCAAACGACGTGGCGAGGGTGGAGGTACGAGGGAAGACCTATACGCCGCAGGAGATCTCCGCTTTCATACTCCAGAAATTAAAGAAGTCCGCGGAAAACTACCTGGGGCAGCCCGTGGAGGACGCGGTCATCACCGTGCCGGCCTATTTCAA
>PLSJ01000039.1 GCA_003165115.1 Syntrophaceae bacterium
ATGGGCGTGCAGCTTGAATGGCGGGGCGAAGGAAAAGATGAAACGGGCATTGTCGCCTCCTCCACGTGGGACCATCTTAAACCAGGCGCAGCCATCGTCCAGGTCGACCCGCGCTACTTCAGGCCCACGGAAGTCGAGGCCCTCCAGGCCGATATCTCGAAGGCCCGCCGCGCCCTCGGCTGGGAGCCGAGGGTGACGTTTGAAGAACTGGTCAAGATCATGGTCGACTGTGATGTCCAATCGGTCGGGCTATCTTCCCCGTGCGTCGGTCTGACCGCATCGAAGTGCAAGGGTTTTGACTACACCAACCATGGCTTTTCGGTCTACGAACAGATAAAGGAACATTGACAAACACAGGCGGGTTATCATGAAGGATAAACGGATAACGATCACCGGCGGCAAGGGCTTCCTCGGCAGCCACCTTATCAGGCAGATGCGTCAGTCGGACTACCGCCACCTCGCGATAGCGGATTTGCCCGACTACAACCTCGTCGATATCGCGGACGTGAGGCGGCTCTACGAGGAGTTGAGACCCGATATCGTCATCCACCTGGCGGCAAAGGTGGGCGGCATAGGGTTCAACCAGGAGAACCCGGCGTCCCTGTTTTACGAGAACGCCACAATGGGCATTCAGCTCCTCCATGAGGGTTACAGCCGCGGCATCGAGAAGTTCGTTGCCCTGGGCACGATCTGCGCCTACCCCAAGTTTACCCCCGTGCCGTTTAAGGAAGACGACCTCTGGAACGGCTATCCGGAGGAGACGAATGCGCCGTACGGCCTCGCCAAGAAGATGATGCTCGTGCAGTCGCAGGCATATCGCCAACAGTACGGCTTTAATTCCATCTTCCTGCTGCCCGTCAACCTCTACGGGCCGGGAGACAACTTCGACCCGAAATCTTCCCACGTAATCCCCGCACTCATCAAGAAGTGTGTGGACGCCATAAAGAACTTCGATCCCGAGATTGTCGTCTGGGGAACGGGAAGAGCCACCAGGGAGTNNAGTTTTTTTACGTCGAAGACGCAGCCGATGCGATCATCCGGGCAACGGAGGATTATAATAAGAGCGAGCCGGTGAACATCGGGGCCGGCTTCGAGATATCGATCAGGGAACTCGTCGATCTCATCGTGGAACTGACGGGCTTCCAGGGGAGGGTCGTGTGGGATAACGACAAGCCTGACGGCCAGCCAAGACGCATGCTGGACACGACGCGCGCCCGTGAAGAGTTCGGCTTCAGTGCTAAAACGGGATTCCGGGAAGGGCTGCAGAGGACGATAGAATGGTACAAAGAGACTGGTAGTCTCTCACTTTCCACCGATATTCGGAGCTGACTATGAACAACGATTTTACCAAGAACATCCTCTGCATAGGGGCCGGCTACGTAGGTGGTCCCACAATGGCGATGATCGCCTACAAGTGTCCGCAGTACAAGGTAACGGTCGTCGATATAAATCACGAGAGGATCGCCCAGTGGAACGGGGAACAACTCCCGGTATACGAACCCGGTCTCCAGGAGATCGTCGGAGCGGTGCGGGGACGCAACCTGTTTTTTGACACCGATATCGATAGGTGCATCAAAGAGGCCTCCATCATTTTCGTTGCGGTCAATACGCCGACGAAAGTCTTTGGAGCGGGCGCCGGGATGGCGGCGGACCTCCAATACTGGGAAAAGACGGCGCGGCAAATCAGAGAGGCGGCAGGCTCACCGAAGATCGTGATCGAAAAATGCACGATCCCCGTAAAGACCGCCCTTGCAATGGAGAGAATCTTGACGTCGAGGAACGGCTCCGTCACGTTCGACGTCATCTCCAACCCCGAGTTTCTCGCCGAAGGCACGGCAATGAGAGACCTCGAATTCCCGGACAGGGTGCTCATAGGATCGAGGCAAACGGACACAGGCATAAGAGCAAGGCGGGAAATAGTCGATATCTATGCGAACTGGGTGCCGAGGGAGCGCATTATAGAAAGCAATATCTGGAGCAGCGAGCTTTCAAAGCTCGTGGCCAACGCATTTCTCGCGCAGCGCATATCTTCTATAAACGCCATCTCGGCCCTCTGTGAGAAAACGGATGCCGACGTCCAGGAAGTGGCAAAGGCCATCGGCCTGGNNCGGCAGCAAGTTCCTCAACGCAAGCATCGGGTTTGGGGGGTCGTGCTTCAAGAAGGACATTCTCAATCTCGTCTATCTGTGCAAGAGCTACGGACTCAACGAAGTGGCGGACTACTGGGAAAGCGTGGTCAAGATAAACGAATACCAGAAAGACCGGTTCGTGCTCACCATGCTGAATGCGATGTTCAACACCCTCGCCGGCAAGCGGATAGCCCTATTCGGGTTCGCCTTCAAGGCCGATACGGGCGATACGCGGGATACCCCGGCGCTTTACGTGGCGAAAAACATCGTGGAGGAGAGGGCCGAGCTGGTCATTACCGACCCGGAAGCGCTCAGGAACGCGATGGTGGACTTAGACGGCGTTGATGGCATTACCTACGAAATCGATCCGTACAAGGCGGCTGCAAAGTGTGACGCCATCGCTCTCATGACCGAATGGAAGTTGTATGCGGGGCTCGATTACGAGCGCATCTACGCCTCCATGACAAAGCCGGCCTTTATTTTCGACGGCCGTAATATACTCGACCACAAGCGCCTCTTCGAGATCGGTTTCAACGTCTTCTCGATAGGCAAGACGCCGATGGTGCACGTGTGAAGAGCGCGTGAGCCAAAGGCATCCCGGAACGGAAAGCTCCAATCACGAGTCCTGAAAAACCAGGTGGTAGTCTCTCGTAACAGGTTTATCGGAAGCTGAAAATCTCACGTCTCCGCGCGGCAGCGCAGAATAGGGAGGAGATATGAAGAATTTTGCTCTGATAGGAGCTGCCGGTTATGTCGCCCCCCGGCACATGAAAGCAATCCGGGATACGGGAAACCGCGTGATCGCGGCACTCGATAAACACGATGCGGTCGGCGTTATCGACAGCTATTTTCCGGAGGCCGAGTTTTTTGTCGAGTTCGAGAGACTCGACCGGCATGTGGAGAAGCTAAAGAGGAAGGGCGAGCGAAGCATGGTGCACTATGTAAGCATCGCCTCGCCCAACTATCTGCACGACGCCCACATGCGTTTCGCCCTAAGGGTGGGAGCCGATGCTATCTGTGAAAAACCGCTGGTGCTGAACCCGTGGAATATCGATCCGTTGAGGGAGATGGAAGCCGAGACGGGGAAACGGATCAACACGATCCTGCAGCTTCGGCTTCATCCCACGATAGCCGATCTCAAGAACAAAATGGAAACGATGGAGAAGAAAGCTGATATAGATTTGACGTACATTACCTCGCGCGGCAGGTGGTACCTCGTTTCCTGGAAGGGCGACGCCTCCAAATCGGGGGGCATCGCGACGAACATAGGGGTCCATTTCTTCGATATGCTTCAATGGATCTTCGGGAAGTGCGTCAAGGTGGTCGTACACCTCTATCAGCCGACCAGGGCGGCAGGGTACATGGAGTTGCAGAGGGCGAGGGTCAGATGGTTCCTTTCGCTCGATCAGGAAGACTTGCCGGAGTCCGCGAGGCGATCGGGGAAAACGACATACAGGTCGATCCTTGTCGACGGCCGTGAGGTGGAGTTTTCCGAGGGTTTTACCGATCTGCACACCGATAGCTACAGGGCCATTCTTGAGGGCAAGGGCTTCGGACTCGAAGACGCCCGTCCCTCGGTGGAGATAGTACATAAAATCAGAAATGCGAAAGCAACGAGACCCAAGGGCGACTACCACCCGCTGTTGAAGGCGATCAGGGCTTGAGCCGGAGATTGCGGTGGGCCGCACGAGGGAAGAGAGTCGCGCAAAGGTCCGATGAGCGATAAGCCTTATTATATTCATGAAAGCAGCTACATCGACGATAACGTCGAGATCGGCGAAGGCACAAAGATATGGCATTTTTGCCATATCCTGAGTGCTTCGAGGATAGGCAGGAATTGTATTCTCGGTCAAAACGTGTCGATCGGGCCTGACGTGTCCGTAGGGAGCCGGTGTAAGTTCCAGAATAACGTATCCGTGTATAAAGGGGTTACCCTTGAAGACGACGTTTTCTGCGGTCCCTCATGTGTATTTACCAATGTCTACAACCCGAGGGCTTTTATAGAGCGCAAGCACGAATTCAGGCCGACGCTCGTAAAGAGGGGCGCCACGATCGGCGCCAACGCGACGATCGTATGCGGCGCGACGATCGGATGCTACGCCATTGTTGCCGCGGGAGCGGTGGTGAAGGACGACGTTCCGGACTACGCCGTCGTGGCGGGCGTCCCGGCGCATCGCGTCGGATGGGCATGCAAATGCGGCACGAGTCTGGAAAAGCCGGGCGGAGGACCCGGTGCCCGGCAAAAGGTGTCTTGCGCTTCTTGCGGCAACGAATATATGGTCGACGAGATGAGGCTTATGCCGGTGAAAGAACAATGAGCGCGTCGATGAGGGTGCCGATGCTCGATCTCCGGCGAGAATACGCATATATGAAGGCGGACATCGACGCGGCCATCCGGAGGTGTCTCGATCACCAAAAATGGATACTCGGACCGGAGGTCGCGGAACTGGAGGAGAAGGCCGCCGACTATCTCGGAGTGAGGCATACAATCGGCACGTCATCGGGCACGGACGCCCTGGTGCTTGCCTTGCGCGCTCTCGCCATCAAGACGAAAGATCGGGAGTATTTTGACAAAGGCGATCAGATCATCACCACCTCCTTCACCTTTACGGCAACCGGTGACGCAATACTTCGAGCAGGAGCAACCCCGGTCTTCGTCGACATAGACCCGGATTCGTACAACATCGATCCGGATCGTATCCGTCAATACCTGGTTCGGTACACACAGGGTGCACGTGCCGGTTCGGCAAAGGTCGTCGGCATTATCCCGGTTCATCTGTATGGGCAGGCATGCGATATGGATGAGATAACGGCCATCGCAAAGGAATTCGGTCTCTTTGTGCTGGAAGATGTCGCTCAAGCGTTCGGGGGCTCGCACGGCAACAGAAAGCTCGGTTCGATCGGCACCTGTGGAGCATTCAGTTTCTTCCCCTCGAAAAACCTGGGCGGGTTCGGCGACGGAGGGTTGTTGTCGACCAATGACGGCGAGATAGCGGAGATATCCCGGATGCTTCTCAAGCATGGCGGCAGGGACAAATATGACGTCGAGCACATCGGCTACAATGCCAGGCTCGACACGCTTCAGGCCGCCGTCCTGCTGGCGAAGCTCACCTACATCGACGAATTCAACGGTCGAAGAAAACACGTAGGCAGTCTTTATGCCGCCGAGCTTCGAAAAACCGAAGGCATTGTCGTTCCGCTTTCGCGTACCGCCTCAGACCACGTTTTTCATCAGTTCACGATACGCGTGCTTCATGGCCGCCGCGACGCCCTGCGCAGCAGCCTGAAGGAATCGGGAATAGAGAGCATGGTGTATTATCCCGTCCCCTTGACCGACATGAAAGTATTTCATGAAAGATGCGTCACGCAGGAAAATATGGCGGTAACGAAGCGGGCCCCGCATGAGGTCCTGAGCCTCCCCATGGAGCCGCTCATGGAGGACGAGGAAGTATTGAGCGTCGTCAGGGCGGTCAGGGATTTCCAGGTGACGGGGCACAGTGCGTAGGATGGCCGCTCCGGCTCGGTCAGGGGCACCCCGGATTGAAAAATGAAGGCTTCACACGTTTAAAGGGGGCTTTAAAGCGATGAGCGACGAGACCATACTCCTGACCGGGGCTGCGGGGTTTATTGGATGGGAGACGGCCAGGGGACTCCTGGCGAGCGGAAGACGGGTGCTCGGCGGAGATAACCTGAACGATTATTACGACGTGAGGCTGAAGGAGTACAGGCTGGAAGATCTGAAAGGCCGCGGGAACTTCTCCTTCTACCGGGCCGATATAGAGGATTTGCAGGCGATAGGCGATATCTTCAGGGAGAACAGGATAGATGCGGTCATCAACCTGGCCGCGAGGGCCGGGGTAAGGTACAGCATCGAAAACCCTTTCGTCTACATGACAACGAATGCCTACGGGACCCTGAATCTGCTCGAGCTGATGAGGAAGTACGGGGTGAAGAAGATCGTGCTCGCCTCCACGTCTTCGCTTTATGCGGGCCAGAAGATGCCCTTTTCCGAGGAACTGCCCGTCAACACGCCGATCTCTCCTTATGCGGCATCGAAAAAAGCGGCTGAGGTGATGATCTACTCGTACCACTATCTGTTCGGTATCGACGCCTCCGTGGTCAGGTATTTCACCGTCTACGGCCCGGCGGGCAGGCCCGATATGAGCATGTTCAGATTCATCAGATGGATCGACGACGGTGAGGAGCTGGTCCTCTACGGAGACGGCTCCCAGAGCCGCGATTTTACGTTTGTGTCAGATATTGCGGAGGGTACGATAAGGGCCCTCAAGCCTGTCGGGTTCGAGATCATCAACCTCGGCAACAGTCATCCCCACGAGCTTGCCGAGATGATCTCCCTGGCCGAGCGCTATCTGGGGAAAAAGGCTCGTGTAAGGAGGGAGCCCTTTCAGAAAACCGACATGATGGCCACCTGGGCCGACATCGGAAAAGCAAAGCGCCTCCTCGATTGGGAACCCGTGATACCATTTTCCGAAGGTGTCGAAAAAACCGTGGACTGGTATCTCAGGAACAGAGAGTGGGTGCGCAATATCCGGATTGACATGAGCAAGTAGAACATGGCGCACCTTTTTGTGACGTTGCACGAACCCCTCACCTGCGTGCATTCTTAAGCCACTCGCCTGCTTGCCAATTCCAACAATAACGCATATATTATACTCAGATGAAAAAAACAAGGACATTCGTTGTCAGGTATCCTGCGGATCGATTGACTCGTGCGCAATCGGCACTATATTGTGTTGTAGGGATTCACAACTCGCAAGGCTTAAAGCAGGCCGGTAACATGTCGAGGCTTTTTTTCAAGGAAGACTTAAGTTTGTTTAAGTAGCATCCGATAATATGTACGTCCTGTAAAGGGCAAACCGTCCGAAAGGGCGGGGCGCAAAGCCGCTGGCCTAAGTTTCAAGGTATCGGAATAGGGTAGCAGGGTTGCCAGGCGACAGCAGCACCTCCGGTGCCGAGCGTCGTCGGCCAAAAAACTTGGAGGTGTTGTGATGAAAGCCGCACGTTCCTGGAAGTCCATTTTCGTCATCGTTGTCCTCTCTTTCCTGGCTCAAGTCGCAGCAGTCGGAGCCGCCGCCGCACCGGCCAAACAGCCTCAGACGGTCACACAGTCCCAGAGGTTTATCTCCGTCTTTACATGGAACTATCAAGACTCTTTCCCGTCCGCGCAGGAGAGTATCCTCGCGAAGTACAGTTTCTCCGATCTTGGGAGCAGCGCTTATAAGGACAGCCAGGCAAGAAATACCTGGACTATCCTTAAATCTCTCAATCCGACCCACCAGATATACTGCTATGAAGGCCCGATGGTCACGATGAATAATGAAGACAGCGTTACTCAATATCCGCCCCTGTATATTAACAATATCGTGAGGTGGGATAACGCCCGCGGTCACTCTATGGGCAATCTTGACAAGAACAACCCCGATCTCTTTCTCCTCGACAGCAAAGGGAACAGGATACAGCACACCATTTTTAAGTGGTGGTTGCTGGATGTCGGAAACCCGAAGCTTTGGCAGTATTGGGAGGAGGCGGCAACGACAGATAAGATCAACCAGCCGTGGAAAGCAGACGGACTCTATATAGATGGCCCCGGCCTGCAAATCCCTTCCAATCTGTCGACTCCCCCGATGAAATATCCTACAGACGCGGCATGGGTATCCGGAGCGGTTAACTACGTGCTCGGCTTGACATCCACGCTCCATGCAAAAGGGCAAAAGGCATGGTTCAACTTAAGCCCTACCTCCACCTCACTGGGAAGCGCGGCATGGGTAACTTTAGATTCTTCGCCTAATTACCCGGACGTAATGATGGAGGAGGGCGCATTCGTCACCCCCTGGAGCTCCACGACCGTTGGCAATTTCTTCAATGAGACTCAGCTCAAAAACTCTATAACCACCATGCAGTCGGTGCACAATAGTCGGGTTGCAATGTCGTCGGGTGCAAATGGATTGCCGGGAGCCACGGGGATCGACAATTTTGGGAAGCCGGTCACGTACTGGGATGCATTCTACTACGGGCTTAGCTGCTTTCTGCTGGGCAAGAACACCGTTGCGAATAACAGCTATTTTTCATGGCACGATAACAACAGTGCCGTGCAATGGTTCAGTGAGTTTGATATCAATATGGGAGCGGCAAAAGGCCCATATCAGGTTACGCCTTACGGAACGAGCAACATCTACTGGCGCGAATATCAGCAAGGCTATGTGTATGTGAACCCGTCGAATAACGATGCAAACGGAATTGTGCTCGCGGATGTTTGTAGGCAGGTGACGCATAGCAACGTCACAAATCCGTTCAGCAGTCCCACTATTAA
>PLSJ01000009.1 GCA_003165115.1 Syntrophaceae bacterium
CCATTCAGGATGAGAAAGAGCCATATATATCATTGTCAATCGCGGACTACGGCCTGGAGGTGCACATCAAGGATATCGTTGTTCCGGTTCCTGAGTTCATGATGGATTTCTTGGCCGAAAACCGGACCGTCACCGTTTATTCGGCCGATCCGTCACAGTACATGTGGGAGCCGGAGTTCTCGGTTGAGTTACCCAAGGACGGCATCGTGGAGGCGAGGGGGGCGTACAAGCATATGCGGAAGACGGAAAGAGTTGGAGCGGCCGGGAACGGCGCGTAACCGCCGTATCGGCCGTCTTTAGACCCCGTTTATCGGTGCTTGGCGGTCCTCTCGTGGTAAACGTTGCACTCGAGGTCCTTGAAAGCGGGATTAGTCACGATGTCAAGGTACGGCGGGAACTCTTCATTCCCATTGCCGGGAAAGAAAACACGGATACAGCAACAGGCCTCGGCTAACAGGCACCAAACCAGGATCATGATTCCTCGGCAAGCGTCCGGCCCATAGTCTCCGAATAAACGACGAAAAGAGGCCGAGTCGAAGTAGCAAACGATGGCAGCCAGCGTAAGCGCCGTCATGGCGAGCAATATCTTCGGAAAGATGCGGAACTTGGTCTTCCTGTCGAACCAGGCCCAGAGAGGGTTTCTTCTCCGTATGCTCGCCCCGGCGCTGTCGGCCCGGAAGATGCTCTGTGCCTTGATGTCGTACTTGCGCTTGAGCCTGTCGAATTTCCGGTCGAACTGCGCGTTGAGCCTGTCGAACTCGTAGCTGTTGTCCGGATGTCTCACATGCTGTCCCCCTTAGCACAACGATACTCCACGTCAACATGTTTGTCAAAAAAACGATATTTTTGTCTCCTGGCGTGAAAAGACCCATGCCGAGAGGTTATCGAAAGATGCCGCAAAGTTGTGTTCATTGCCTACGTCCCGAGCATTGCATAAGATGGGATAATAAATTCCTATTGAGGCGTAAAATGCAATTAAGCGTCCCGCTTCCTCAAATCTCCCACCTCAAGTTTCTTTCGTTTCAGTCCCAGAAGAACGTGGAAATCGACCTTCATGCATCAACCATTTCCTATAGAATTCTCACTCCTCTGCCCGCCCGTCGATTGCCGCTGGATGTTGGTGACAAACGGCTGTGTTATTGCTATATTACTTATAAAGTAAGAGTAATACCCAGGAGGTGCACGATGAGGATCACGTCAAAAGGGCAGGTGACGATTCCGCTTGAAATCAGGGATAAACTGGGGCTCAAGGCGAGCTCCGAAGTAGAATTTGAACTCCTGCCGGACGGAAAGGTGTGCCTCACGAGGGTAGACAAACCTGCTCGGCGCAGCGCCCTCGTGAAGAAGATGAAAGGCAGGACCACCACGAGATTGAGCACCGACGAGATCATGAAGCTGACGAGGGGATAATTGGAGGCCCTCGTCGACAGTAACGTTATTCTCGATATTTTGACGGAAGACAGGCGCTGGGCATCGTGGCCAGCCAAAGCGATCGAGGACTGGAACGGCGTCCTGGTTATCAACCCCGTCATCTATGCAGAGGTATCGATAGGTTTCGAGAGAATCGAAGACTTGGACGCGGCTGTCAGCCGGGAGCTGTTTCGCCGCGATCCCCTGCCGTGGGATGCCGCCTTCCTGGCCGGCAAGTGCTTTCTGAAATACCGCCAATCAGGAGGAAAGAAGTCTTCCCCTCTCCCTGACTTTTTCATAGGGGCTCACGCGGCGGTGGCACGAATGATCTTGATTACAAGAGACGCTTCAAGGTACCGGACGTATTTCCCCGGGATCAGGCTGGTATCTCCTACCTCGACAACCATCCATTAAAATGAGAGGGGGAACCCGAGGAGATGAAAGAATACACCCGTAAGGTTTTGCGGTGTGGCCTCCACTGTCGCGAGGCGTGCGTGGGATACCCAAGCAAGGGCTGATTGGGCCGTTGACGGGCATACGCTGCGAGCAAAGGAAAAAAGAGGAACGATGACGAAGGGAGAGAACGCCTGGATTGAAGCGAAGAAGAAGTATTGCCTGATGGATGCCCACGTACAGATGGCAAAGGAACTCGGAATGAATCCCAGGAAGTTCGGGAGCCTCGCCAATCACCAACAGGAACCATGGAAAGTTCCGTTATCGGAGTTCATTGAGGAGATATATTACAAGAGGTTTGGGAGAAAAGGGCCTACGAGCGTGCCAGGGAGTTAATTAACCCTCTCAAGCGCTCCCCGAGAAAGGTGCGGTTGTTGTGCGGCTCTATGGCGCCTTCATGCATGTGCGTCAAGACCTGTACGTCTTTGATCACATGGTAGCCGAGCTTACGGGGCATGTACTCCCGGCAGCCGATAATGCGCGCGGTTGACAGCGACATTGACCGGCAGCGGCCTTACAGATAGTCTTCGAGAATCAGGACTCTGGCTTCTTCTATCCTTCTGAGGCTTTTGTCGTTTGTCAGAAACGCGTCCGCTTCAACGTCTATGGCCGCTGAATGGCATCTATCGTTTTGAGATGCGGGTATTTCCCCCCCAGCCTGCCTGCTCTCTCGGCGATGCTTTCCGAAATTTCCAAAAGGCTGATGTTTCTGCCGAACTTGAGTAATTCCAGGAACATTCCCACGAGTTTTGTATTCCCCGCTTCGACCGGCTTTGGCAAGACCTCCGTGAGCGTTATAATTGAAGAAAAAGCGGTAATGCTCCCTGTTTGAAAGGAATGGACAACCTCTTTTACGATAGGGCCGTATCGAGGGTTGGCTTCGATGTAGTAAATGATCGGTGCGGTGTCGATGAAGACGGAGTGGCCGGTCTGCTCAAGGAGATTTACCCTCTGTCTTCTCTGGAGCGGCTGACATACCTCTGGGCGTCTTCCTTCCACAGGCCCTTTCCCAGGCCGTAGAGCTGACCCCATTCAAGATCCTTCTTGGCAATACCTGTTTTCCTCAGCCGATGTGCAACCCTTTCGACCAATCTCAACTGCTCCTCGGGCGATAGGTCCTCGATCGCTTTCTCGATATTGTTTAAAGAAATCTGCTTTTCCATGGCAGTGGCCACCTTCCGTTTGCAGTTTTAAATAACATACCCCTGGACTACTAAATCGTCTATACCTTTCGGGAGCCGTTCAAGCCCCGTCAGGGAGGTAATATCTAGATGCAGGCAGACACGTTATGCCCCAGGAGGGATCAGATGCCTTACCTTTTGCACGTGCTGAAGGGCAAAGAAAAGCGGGTGATCGAGGTTTTTGGTCTCCACGGCGTCGCGGCTAAGAAAGCCCTCATCGGGGAGTACGTGGTGACCTGCGACCCGAAATCGGAGGAGCTGCGCTACCTCGATTCGATCTCCGGCTACATTCGGAATGTTTCCCCGATAGAAGACGAGGAAGTAGGGAGATTCCTGGGGCTGAGCGAGACAGTTGTTCCCAAGTCCGGCATCGAGACAGGGTGTATAGCCAGGGTTCTCTCCGGGGAATACCAGGATTTTCGGGGGATAGTCCGCCGCGTGGCAAACGGCAAGGCGGAGGTGGACGTCATTATTTTCGGAAGGCTGAGGCCCGTCGTACTGGACAGAGACGATGTCGCGCCTGACGCGCTTCCTGAGGGGTTCAAACCATGAAAGGAACCGGAAGGATAGCCGGCTACGCGGTGAACAAGAAGACCATTTCGGTACAGATCGAATTGTTGGGGGCGATGGCCGCCGTCGATGAACTGGAACGCTCCAAGGGCAGGATGAAGACCATCAGGCTCGATACCTTCCAGGTGGTGGGGAAGATCGAATCCATCACCATAAGAAGAAGCGTCGGCTTTCTTATCCACGCGGCCAGGCTCGATTTCATCAACCGAGGGCTCTTCAGATTAATCGAGAAGGAGTCTCTCGCCATAGAGGTGAGCACGCCACAGCAGGACAAGCTGCTTTACCTCCTCGATACGATTGCCGGGAAGCGGGGTCAAAAGCCGGGGGACCTCCTGTTCGAGCTGACTTCTTTCAAAAAGAAAGACGGAGATGGACCGGAAAAAACAATTCCCGGCAAGAGGTCTGTCTTCGATCTCTCGGAGGCCCAGTCGAGCGTTGTCTTTGATAAGATCAGAAGACTATCGGCCACCAAATAGGTCAGAGCATGTTCGAGACATTGAGGACAATATTCGCGATTCTCCGAGAAAAGGAGCCCCCCGCCGAAAAGGTCGTCCTGTCTCTCGATGACCTCTGTCCCATCTGGATTAAATACAACAGCTCGTTCAAGCCAGCCGCCGCTGTTAAAGAACCTGCGAAAGCAGCCTCGGGACCGGAAGAGGCCGCCGTTCCTGCCCCGTCCAGCGAAAGCGCGCCCGTCGTGGAAGACCAGCCCTCAAACAGCAGGGCCGTTGTTGCGGTCCAGGCATTCTATAGCGAGGTGATCGAGCCCCATAAGGACGTCCTCTCCGGCATGCTGGAGGGGGTCAACAGGATTATGGAACTCCTCGAGCGATACGGGGATTGCCCCTCGGTCGTCGATACGATGGCCGATTCGGAGAAAAAAGTGGCAACACGAGTGGGCGACATCCTCTCAAAGGTTACCCTCCGGAACCACACCTTCAACGTGGCCCGCATCGCCCTCCACCTTCTCAAGGACACAT
>PLSJ01000301.1 GCA_003165115.1 Syntrophaceae bacterium
ATAGTCCAAATGCGTTTGCCCTGATAGAAGACGGCTCAGGGCACAACCATAGCGGCCTGTTGATCCATCCGGGGGGCTTGGGCGACGTCTGCCTCTCGGAGTCGACCCTGCTCTCCCTGAAACGCCGCTTCGGCGCAACCCTCGAGGCGGTAGGCGTCAAGCCTGTTCTTGACGTGTTCCGGCAGTATTTCGCCGGCGTCGACTCCATAGACCGGAGGGCCTGGACCCATCTCTTCTCCGATTGCGCCGCCCCCAGGACGTGGCAAAGGATCGTGCTCGTCGCCAGGGACCGGACAGGTGCATTGCGGGAACGGCTCGGCCGTCTTTGCGACGAGCTTATCTTTATCGACATGTATCCCGAGGGGCAGCAGATGCACGTGGAAGAGTACCAGCTCGGGCAGCTTTCCCGGTACGGGATAGGGGCGTCAAGAAAAGAGGTGCGGGTAAGGACCGGAAAGCGCGTCATTCTCTACCCGGAAAGACCCTACAGAAAGAAGAAGTGGCCGGTCGATCATTTCCTCGAAGTCTACGAAAAGCTCACGGGGCTGGGCATCGAGACGGTGCTCCTGCGCCCGCCCGCCCTCGACCTTCCGGCCGTCCCCTCAACAGCCTTCGAGCAGCTTTCCGATATCGGCGCCTTCTTCTCGGCCGGCGGCGTCTTTTTCTCCAACGATTCGGGCATGGCCCATTTCGCCGCGAGATGCGGCTTGCAGGCGGCCACCCTGTTCCAGGACACCGACCCGCTCGTCTGGCGTCCGAAGAACGGACTGGTGCTGGAATGCGCGGAAGCGCCACCCCCGGTCGACGAGGTGGTGGAATTCCTGGCCCGCGCCCTTCGTTAGGATTGTTTCCCTTTCTTATTGTCCTTGGGTGGCTTTACCTGATCGAGCAGCTTCAGGGCTTCCTCTCCGCGCGGCGAGTTTATGCCGTATTTCGACACGGCCTTTTCGAGGTTGGACTCGGCGGCCCGGTACCTGCCGGTCTCCATGTAGTAGCGGCCCAGATACTCGTACCCTCCGGCCTCATCGCCCTCTCTTCCGAGCACCATCCCCATCCTCTGGTAGACCTCGGGGAAGGTGTCGCCGTAGGGCGCCAGCTCCGCCAGGACGTGGCCGGCTGCGGCTAGGTCGCCCTGTCCCTCGTACGCCTTGGCCAGGAAATAGCGGGCCACCGGATGGCCCTGGGCGCCGAGTACCGCGATGGCTTCGTTAAAACGACGGCCCGCGACGAAGAACTCACCCATGAACAATGGCGCGTAGGGAGAATTCATGGACTTCGCCAGGGCGACAGCCCCGTCCGTGTCACCTTTCAGCGAATGGACGAGCGCCGCCCCGTAGGCGCTGACGGGGTCTTTCGGGTCCTTCTGATGTTTCTTGAACCATATATCTTCATTCTGGGCGCCCACCGGGGCGCCCAGAATGCGCACCCTCGCCACGACGAAGGGGAAGAACGACACATCCACCCTGGTCTTCATGGGCTTCGCCAGTTGCCGGATCGTCGTTACCCTGTCCTCGGAGTAAGGGTGGGTGAGCAGGTATTGAGGCACCATTTTGTCGAGACCGACGGCCGCCAGCTTCTTCAGGAAGTCCGCGGTCCCGAGACCGTTATACCCTGCTTTTTCACAGGTCATTACCCCAAACCTGTCGGCCTCCGCCTCCGCCTCCCTCGAATACTTCAACGACATGGTCTGGCCCGCCCCGACCCCGCCGGTCATCACGGCGGCTTTTCCCGCGGGAGACGGGATGAGCATGCCGAGAAGAAGCGCTCCCACCATGCCCCAGTTAATGAACTTCTCTTTTTCAAGGGTTTTTGCCACGTGGCGCCGGCCCACGTGGGAAAACTCGTGGCCGAGCACGCCCGCTACCTCCTCTTCCGTGTCGGCCTGCTCAAGGATCCCGGTCGTGATGAAGACGTAGCCGCCGACCGTGGCAAAGGCGTCGAGGGTGGGGCTGTCTATGACGCTGAGCTTTATCGGGAGGGGCAGGTCGGCGGCGGCCTCGAGCCTCTGCTTGATGATCGCCAGTTGGATACAGACGTAAGGATCGGAATGGAGCTTCGCGGACGTCGCTACCTGGAGGTACACTTCCCGGCCGTACTTACCCTCTTCTTCGAGCGTCAGCGTCCATGCCTGCACGGGGAACAGGAAGAGAACGAGCAGCGCGGTGACATACCTGAACTTCATCAGACTCTTCTATATTTCGGGTGCTTCCCTTTTCTTGCCCTTTTGCCCTTCTTCTTCGCGACTAGCTTCTTCTCTCTCTTCACGGTAGTGGAGGCGAGGGTGACCTTCTTCTCCTTCACGATNNGACGTTCGTCGCCTTCACCAGCGATATCTCCCTCTGGGTGGGGACTTCCGTGTATATCTGCTGCAGGATGCCGACCGCGTCCATCCACAGGCTCCTGCTTCCAAGGATGGAAAGGATGTAGGTCTTTCCGTCCTTCTCGAACGCGCCCACATAGCAGTGCCTCGACGCGTGGGTAAATCCGGTCTTTCCGCCGATCGAGGGCGCGAAGCAGAAGAGGAGGCGGTTGTGGTTCATGTACCTCACGTCCCCGGCGTCGCCCCTGTTGAAGAAGAAGTATTTCGTGCCGATTATTTCCTGAAATCTCTTATTCCCCAGGGCATAACGAAAGATGAGGGCGAGGTCGTACGCGGACGTGCGGTGACCGGGCAGGTAAAGGCCCGAGGCATTTTCGAAATTGCTGTCCAGCGCGCCTATCTCACGCGCCTTCTCGTTCATCATCTCCGCGAATTTCTCTTCGCTTCCCGCCATGGCGAGAGAGAGCGAGTACGCCGCGTCGTTCGCCGACTCCACCATGGCCCCCTTGATCAGATCGGCGGCTTTGTAGGGCCTGCCGGGGTACAGGCTCAGCTTCGAGGCGGGGATGGAAAGCACCTTTTTTGTCGGCACTATCGTCTGCTCTTCGTCGAGTCTTTCAAGGGCGAGTATCGTCGTTAGCACCTTCGTGGTGCTTGCCGGCGGCAGGGACCGGTGATAGTTCTTGCCTGCGATCACGGCGAACGAGTCTTTCTCGACCAGGAGATAAGAATCGGCGGTGATCTCGGAGGCGAACGCGGAGAGCGGCAAGAGCAAAAGAAAGAGAAGTGCTATGCTTTTCATAATTCCTTTATATATCATATCATCGTCTTGCGCAAGATGTTTCGGTGCGTTTGCGCATATTCTTTAGCCGCGAAAGAAATATACACGAGGGGATCCTGATTTTCAAGCCCACCCCCGACGGTATCTCTTTGTACCTGTAGGCATCTAAGACGATCATATGGTATCTTATTGTATCAATATGTCTCTTGTCCCGCTTTCGCGCCCCTCCCCACTCCCCTCTTTTGTATCCCCCTTCAGGCCCGCGGCCTCATTCTTACACCTGTTCTCCTTTCTTTACATTCTTCCGGGTCCTCGGAAACGAAAACACCTGTCATCACGAATATGTAGCACCTGGCATGGCGATTGCTACCATTTCGGGCAGCATGCATGATCTCTCGTTCTGGGCAGGGAGGGTCCTCATATGACGGTCGTGATGAGATCCCGTTTGCTTCTCTTCTCGTTCTGTCTCCTCTTCGCGCCCTTGGCGCTTTCACCGGAGACGCCCTCCCGCGCATATTCCGAGTGCCCGAATTCCGTGGAAGCTGTTCATCTCCTCGCGCCGGGAGACATGGAAGCGGTTTTTGCAGCCAGGTGGACGAACAGTCCCGGCCATTCCTCCCTCGTAGCCCACGATTTTCATGGGAGGATAATCCTCTGGGACGAAAACTCCAGGGGGCCAGGGCATAGAGGTTTCTCCCCGGCAGGGCAGCTACCGCAAATCGAAACACCGAAATGATGCGGAAGGATTCTCCGGGAGGCTGAACAAGCCCGCGCTACCCCCCATACCCCATTTGATGCCATCTGTGGACAGTTGTAAATAAACGGGACACCGGTCGTGACAATAACGGCGATCCTGACCCCTCGCTTTGCTTCGGGGCTTTCACTTTTTCAGACCTTATAGTATGATTTGATCATGAAACAGGTAGTGATAGGTACCGCGGGCCATATCGACCACGGGAAGACGGCGCTGATAAAGGCCCTTACCGGCATCGACTGCGACAGGCTCAAGGAAGAAAAAGAGCGGGGCATTACTATCGAGCTGGGATTTGCCTACTACCGGTTCGGAGAGGACATCCTTGTCGGTATCGTCGACGTTCCGGGCCACGAGCGGTTCGTCAGGCATATGGTGGCGGGGGCGTGGGGCATCGATATGGTGCTCTTTGTCGTCGCCGGAGATGAATCGGTCATGCCCCAGACCAGGGAGCACCTGGATATCTGCGAGCTTCTCGGCATACGCAGGGGGATCATCGCGATCACGAAGAAAGACCTCGTCGACGAGGACATGGTCGAGCTGGTGACCGAAGAGGTCAAGGACCTGGTGAAGGGGAGGTTCCTCGAGGGCGCCCCGATCATCCCCGTCTCCGCCACGACGGGGGAGAACATCGACCTTTTGCGCGAGCAGATAAGGCGGAACGCGACGGAGATCACAGAAAGGTCGAAGGAAGGTATCTTCAGGCTCCCCGTCGACCGCGTCTTTACGATAAGAGGCTTCGGGACCATAGTGACGGGCACGTGTATTTCCGGCAGCGTCCACGTCGGGGAAGAGGCGGAAGTCTATCCCCAGGGGAAAAGGGCCAGGATCAGGACGGTCCAGGCATACCACGAAGACGTAAGGGAAGCCGGGGCCGGCCAGCGGGTCGCGCTCAACCTGCAGGGCATCGAGAAGCAGGAGATAGAGAGGGGAGCGATCATAGGACGGCCGGAGACGCTGCTGCTCACCAGCCGCATCGACGCCACCCTGCGCTATCTGAAGCTCCCCTTCAGGCCCATCAAGAATAACACCATCCTCCGTTTCCACATCGCGACCGCGCAGGTGGAGGCGCGCCTTATCCTCCTCGACCGGGAAGCGATAGAGCCGGGAGATGAGGCTTTCGTCCAGTTCGTCTTTTTCGAGCCGACCGTGG
>PLSJ01000431.1 GCA_003165115.1 Syntrophaceae bacterium
GGGGGGCGAGTCAAACATATCGGGCGGTGTGGGCTCGACCTGGCGCCGTTACCGCCTGGCACGGCCGCACCATCCATCTAAAATCCCCCCGGCGAGGGAAAGACGTTACTCAGGCCACCCGCAAAGAAAGCTTGCGGCACAACGGAAGAAGACAACGATTACCACAAAAAAGGGGTGCTTGGGGACAGGGAAGTCAGTTTTGAAATTCTTTTGTGAGGGGGTGCCGCACTCTTTCGGGAAGAAGTACTCGACGGCTCCCATCGCGGGGTTGGTCTTGCCAGGTATGGCAAAGAGGACGTTCTTAAGCAAGTAACTCGCGCCTCTGGTCCTGTCTGCGCCAGTGCATACGCCGGTCTTGAGCATCCCCTGCCCGGCTCCCTCAAGAAGAGCGCCAACGGTTATTCGATTGCCTGACGACTACCCTTCGCTCCCTATCTGACCTTCGAGAGCCAGACTGCGACTGCGCCGAGGGCGCTTACCGGCGCCAGCGCCCAGAAGGCGACTTGCCAACCACCCATTTCAGCCGCCAGCCAGCCAAGAACGGACGGGCCGAGCAGCATTCCCGCATTTTGCCCAAGTTGAATGACTGCGATAGTCATTCCGCCGAGTCTTTCATCCCTGATCATTTCGGCTGCCGTGACGAAGACGGCGGTAGGCACGAAGGAGCAGGCGAGGCCCAGCAGGATCAGCCACGGGATGAGCATGCCCGGGCTGAGGTAGTAGGTCAGGGGGAAAAGCACGGCAAACAAAGCCATGGGGACCAGGGAGATCGTCCTGCGCGAGGGCACCCTGTCACATACCCAGCCCGCGAAGAGGGAGGAAGCGATGATGAAGACGGACATGAGCGCCATCAACCATGAACCGTACCGGGGAGATATATTTCTCGCTTGATAAAGGAAGGTGGGCATCCATGTGCGGAAGCCTATGAAGACGAAATTGAAACAAAGGAAAAGAAGGCTTAACAGCCAGAGATCACGGTTCCTCAGAACGCGGGCGGCCTCCTTTTTCGTGAGCCTGGTCCCGGAAGGGACGTGTGCGCCCCGGGCGGCGGAAACGGGCTTGACGAAGAGCCGGAACAGCAGGCCGGCAACGAGGGTGTACGCACAGGCCCACCACCAGACGCCCCGCCAACCCCATTGTAAGGTAATGAGCGGAGCGATGCCGAAGGTAATCATCTGCCCGAGGGGTACATACACGACCCAGATGCCCATCGCTTTTCCCCGCCCGGCCCCGTGGAAGAGCATCCCGATAATGGGCGGGGCGGCCATGGTCACCAGGCAAAAGCCCATGCCCTCGATAACACGGCTGAGCAGCATGGGAGCGGCATGCGAGCTCAGTGCTCCGATTGCACTTCCGACGATCATGCAGAGGAGGGCGACCGTGAAAATCGCCCTGTGACCGATTTTCTGATAGATGAAGCCGGCCGGCAGGGCCAGGACGAGGCCGGTAATCGAAAAGACCGACATGAGCAGGCCGGCCCTGTTCAGGCCGAGGTCGAAGGCGTCCATGAGGAGCGGCATTACCGGGGGTACCTTGAATTGATTTACGGGTGCGGCTACGCTGGCCATAAGGACTATAGCCAGTATGAACCAGGGAGACGAAAACCGGATAGAAGTCCCCGTAAATATGCTCTTGAGGCTAACCGGCCGTTCTGTCATCCCGGCCTGTGTGCCGTCTTCGTCAAAAGCAGACAGGTAACCGGGAGGACAATGAGGTGAGAGAAGGGGGCGGTCTTAAGCAAGTAAATAACCTGTCCCCTGCCCTTTTCCCGAATGCCTCTCACTCCCCGTTCCGCTCTCATTTCCGATTGTAACACTTGCTATCGGCCCGGTCGAGCAAAATCTGTGCTTTCGGGAAGCTGCGCCCGATGGCTCCCCATCGCGGGGCGTGGGCCGTGTCACATCCAAGGGCGGTTGCGCGCAGACGTTGTACCATAGTCTTTTCAGGGGCCGGAGATATTTTCGATGGATGGTGCGGGAGCCCGCGAGGCACGAAAAGGTCCCGGCCCCTTTCACCTCTTCCCTGTGGCATTTCGCTTGCTGCAAGAGTACAATTAACGTAAGATATCGCCATGAGATCGAAGCCGTCCTTTCATGTCCTTTCCTCACGCATCTTTTTGCTCCCCGCACCCCCGGAGTGCAATGAGCGCCACGAGAGCTAGCGCCCCCGAGAAGGTGACCCCAACCCACGCCACCGCCNNCCCGGTTTACCATCCTTCTGCTCTCCTTCATCGCCGCCAGTTGCGTGGTCGGCACCCTGTTGCCGCAGCAGGCCCGTCCCGAAGAGTACATGCAGAAATACGCGGAGAGCACGCACGCGATCCTGAGATTCCTCGGCCTCACCGACGTGTTTCACAGCCCGTGGTTCATCTGTCTGATAGGGCTCTTCGTGGTGAACCTGCTTCTCTGCACGGCGCGGAGGCTGGGCGGCTTATTTGGCGGCGCGGCGCCGCGAATGCCGGACAAAAAGAGCCTCTCGGTCATGCCCCTCCGGTTTTTCCTGGAAGGCGCACAGGTGGAGCAGGCGGCGGGCCTGTTCAAGGGGTACAAGGCGTGCGGGGAAGACCAGGGCAGGATACTCGAAAAGGGGAAGATGTCGCGGTACGGGGTCTATATCATCCACGGGAGCATCGTGATCATCCTCCTGGGCAGCCTCATCGGACTTTTCGGCTACCGGGGGTTTGTCATGCTCGGCAAGGGTGACGTAAGGGATAGTGCGACGAAGAGGGGCAGCCGGGAGGGGACCATCCCCCTGGGCTTCGCCATAAAGCTCGACGACTTCAAGATCAGCTTCTATCCGGGTGGAGAGCCGAAGGATTACGTGAGCCGCATCGAGGTCATCGACGGCGGCAAGACGGTAAAGACGGCGGAGGTGCGGGTCAACCATCCGCTCTCCTACAAGGGGACGAGCATATACCAGGCAAGCTACGATTCCTCTCCCGTGTTCCTCTTCGACATCGGGGGAGAAGAAGTGAGGCTCGGCCAGGGCGGCACGTACAAGAAAGGCCCCCTGGAGCTGATGGTGGTCAGGTTCGAGCGCTCCATACACAACTTCGGCCCCGGCGTGCAGCTCGCCTATCTCGAAGGCGGGGAAACGAAAACATTCTGGTTTGTAAGAGATGTCCCCAGGCTCAGCGAAAGAGAGATTTTGGGCGTCCCCGTGAGGCTCAAGGGCATCGGCGAGGAGTTCGCCACGGGACTTGAGGTGGCCCGCGACCCCGGTATCTGGGTCGTGTGGACGGGCTTCGCCCTCATCCTCTTTGGCCTCTACATCAACTTCTTCATGTACTACAGGCGCATCTACCTCCTCGGGGCACCGGAAGGCGTGCTGGTCGCAGGGACGTCTTCGAGGAACAAGGAGGCTTTCAAGGAAGAATTCGAGAAATGGAGGAGTAAGGCGCATGGCATTGAACGATAAGGTGCTCGGGGTCGTCACGCTTTTCTATCTNNATCTTATCTACTTCGCTACGAAGAAGGAGGTCGTGCTCCGCGCCATGCGGCTCCTTCTCTACGTGACGTTCGGCCTGCACTCGGTCGGTCTCATCAGCCGGTGGGTCGAGTCCTACTCGCTCGGGATCGGCCATGCCCCCCTGTCCAACTTCTACGAGTCCCTCATCTTCTACGCCTGGTGCATCGCCCTGGTTCTCATACTGATGAAAAAGAGCCTCCGGGTGCCGGTTATCACCATGCTCGCCACGCTCGCCGCCCTCTTCTTCATGGGTTACGCCTCTCTGTCACCCTCGGTCGACAGGCACATACAGCCCCTTCTTCCGGCCCTCCAGAGCAACTGGCTCCACGTGCATGTCTTCGCCTGTTTCATCGCCTACGCCTCTTTCGCCGTCTCCTTCCTCTGCGGCCTTCTCTATATGCTCAAGCCGAAGGGCACCCAGGCGGAGAAGCTCGAAGAAATCAATTATCAGAGCATCATGGTGGGCTTTCCCATGTTGACCGCCGGCATCCTCACGGGGGCCGTGTGGGCCCACTACGCCTGGGGCTCGTACTGGAGCTGGGACCCGAAGGAGACGTGGTCCCTCATCACCTGGATCGTCTATGCGCTCTTCCTCCACGCCCGCTTTACCAGGGGTTGGAAGGGGCGGAGGATCGCCCTTCTCTCGATTATCGGTTTTATGAGTGTCATTTTCACCTATCTTGGTGTAAACTTTATCCTTGCCGGATTACACAGTTATGGCGCGACATAGAAGAAAGATACCCAAAAGCCTCGTCCTCTCGGGGAACGGCATCAATTGTGAGCTTGAAACGGCCCATGCAAACCGCCTCGCCGGGTTCGACGTGGAGATCGTCCATATCAGCACGTTGATGGAGGGCACCAAGAATATCCATGACTACGACTTCCTCAACCTCCCCGGCGGTTTTCTCGACGGCGACGATCTCGGCGCCGGGAAAGCGCAGGCCGTGAAGTGGAAATACCAGCGGATAAAGGATTCGGAGAGCTATTTCATAGACGAGCTTTTGCGGTTCGTGAGCGACGGCAAGCTGGTCATCGGCATCTGTAACGGCTTCCAGCTGCTGGCGAAAACGGGCCTTCTCCCGGCGTTCAAGGGTGACTGCCGAACGCAGCAGGTAACCCTCACCTTTAACGAGTCCGGCAGGTTTCAGGACAGATGGGTATTTCTCAAGGTGGATCCATTTTCTTCTTGCATCTTTACGAGAGATATAGATAGAATTTACCTCCCCGTGCGACACGGGGAAGGAAAGCTGGTTGCCGGGCGCGGGAACGACGTCGCGGAGCTTGCGCGAGACGGCCATGTGGTGATGCAATATTGCGACGAGAACGGTGATGTAAGGGCCGACTTTCCGTATAACCCTAACGGATCGGCCATGTCCATCGCCGGCCTCTGCGACCCTTCGGGGAGGATTTTCGGCCTCATGCCCCATCCCGAAGCGTTCGTTCACTATACGCAGCATCCCCGCTGGTCCAGGGAAGAGCTCCCCGTGGAAGGGGATGGATTAAAAATATTCAGGAATGCCTACACCTATATTCTGGACGGTAAGTAGGCGGGGAAGGAGGTTTCCTTATGAACAAAATAGATATCGTCAATCAGCTTTCAGAGCAAATAAACCTTAACCAGAAAATAGCGAAGGTCATCGTCGATACTATTATAGATACCATAAAGACAGCGATCATTAACGGCGAAAGGGTGGAAATAAGGGGCTTCGGCAGTTTCTCGCTCAGGTCTTACAAGCCTTACAAAGGAAGGAACCCGAAGAACGGAGAAATAGTCGAGGTGCCGGAAAAGAAATTACCCTATTTCAAGGTGGGAAAAGAACTGAAGGAAACGATCTGGAAAGAGGGTTAGAACTTCCCCCAATACGGCTCTACCGCTTTTTTCACCTTTGAGACGATCTGCACCGCGGCGTCACTTTCGCCGTCCTCGTATTCCGCTATATAGACGGGCATTCCCTTAAGCTCCATGATGACGGTCCTCACCGAATTGGCAAGGGCGGAAGTGTTGTAGCCGCCTTCCAGCACCATACAGACCTTGCCGCCGCACTCACTCGCGGCCACGTCCATAAGCATCCTCGTCATCTTCGCGAAGCCCTGTTCGGTGACCGCCATGCCGGCCAGCGGGTCGCTGCGGTGAATGTCGAATCCCGCCGACACAAGCACGATCTCGGGTGAGAACAGGCCGGCCACGGGCATGACGACCTCCCTGAACACATAAAGGTAATCGGCATCGTTCATGCCGTAGGCGAGGGGGACGTTAACCGTATAACCCCTGCCTTCGCCCTGCCCTGTTTCTTCATACCATCCCGTCCCCGGATAATGCGGGTATTGATGGGTCGATATGTAGAGGACCGAGGGGTCTTCGTAAAAAGCATGCTGCGTGCCGTTTCCGTGATGGACGTCGAAGTCCACGATGAGCACCCGCTTCAGCCCGTGCCTCCGCTTCAGGTACTTCGCCGCGATGGCGACGTTGTTGAAGATGCAGAAACCCATGGACCTTTCCGCTTCGGCGTGATGACCCGGCGGCCTCACGAGGGCAAAACCATTGTCGATTTCCCCGGATACGGCCTCGTCCACAAGCTGGAGCAGGCCCCCGGCCGCCATGCGTGCCGCATCGTACGACCTGGCCGATGCGACCGTGTCGGGGTCGAGACGCGTCTGGACCCTCCCTCTCGTCTCCTCTACCCTTGTGATATAGCGTTGTTCGTGGATGAGGGCTATTTCGTCCCTCGCGGCGGGTCGGGCCGGCACGTAGACGAGGTCCTTCCGGTCGATCCCGTCCAGCATGTCGTAAATAGCCCTCAATCGTCCGGGGTTCTCCGGGTGAAAATCATCGGTTATGTGTTCGAGATAGATGTCCTCCCTTACCAGACCCACCCTCATGATGCCCCCTGGCACAATACTATAACCGTTGAATGCGAAAAACAAGCCCATATTTCGCACTTTCCCGCG
>PLSJ01000412.1 GCA_003165115.1 Syntrophaceae bacterium
CTCGACGGATTTTAACGACTACCTGAGAACTGCCATCACATCGGTTACCCGCGTATGTCAACACATCGGTTACCCTTAGGGCCTGTTTTTGTGCCATCACATCGGTTACCCGATATCCGTTTTCGTACGATAACCTTGTATCGATCAACCAAGAAGGAGGTTACCGTATGGAAGAGGAGATCAGGAAGGCTGCCATCATGGACTACGTGAAAGGCGAGCCGCCGAAGGAGATCTATACCCGGCTGAACCGTTCGAAGAAGTGGTTCTTCAAGTGGTTGAAGCGGTACCAAACGGGGAATGGTGAATGGTACAAGGAACATTCGAGGGCTCCCAAGTCTCAAGCCAGGGAAACGCCCGGAGAGCAGAAGGAATTCATTCTTACCGCCAGGAAGCGTCTGGAAGAGGAGCGTTTCGCACAAGTGGGCAGCTCGGCCATCAAATGGGAGCTTCATAAGATAGGCGCCTCTTTCCCTTCCGATCGGACCATCAACCGCATCCTCAAACGGGAAGGCCTCACCAAAAAAAACATCATATGCCCCCAAGGGAGTCGAATACCCCTACTTCACCGAACCCACGGGCATCAACAACGTTCATCAAGCTGATCTTGTCGGCCCCCGGTACATCAAGGGCGACGGGAGATTTTACTCCTTCAACGTGATCGATATCTTCAGCCACCGGGTGCATGTCGAGTCCGGTAGAACGAAAGAAGACGGTCAGGTCGCGGCAAGCCTCATGAAGTGCTGGAAAACGATGGGCATTCCTGAGTTCCTGCAACTTGACAATGAACTGAGTTTCCGAGGAAGCAATCGCTACCCCCGCTCCCTGGGGATCGTTATACGCCTCTGCCTCCACTATGGCGTCACTCCGGTTTTCATCCCCATCGGAGAGCCCTGGCGAAACGGGGTGGTCGAACACTTCAACGACACGTACAATCGGAAGTTCTTCAGAAGGCAGTGGTTCCCGAGCTACGCAACTCTGAAGAAGCAGGCGAAGAACTTCCAGCGTTTTCATAATCGGCATCACCGCTACAGTTGCCTCAAAGGGAGGACTCCCGAGCAGGTGATCGAGGAGCACAATTTTACCCCTCTGGTACTGGGGCCCAACACCAAGGTCCCCGCATTTATCCCGATCCCCGATGGCCGCGTCATGTTCATACGCTTCATCCGGAGCGACAGAAAGCTCGACGTGTTCGGGGAGAAATTCGTGGTAGCCAAGGAGCTTGTCTATTCCTATGTCAAGGCCGTCATAGTCACGGGGCGCCACGCTCTTGAACTTTACCATGGCGACGATCTCATCCAGTCGCTCCCCTATGAACTGCCGGGCCATGTATGCACCTGACTCCCCGACCGGTAACCGATGTGGTGGCACAATTTAGCCTTAGACCAGGGTAACCGATGTGGTGGCAGTTGCCAGGTAGTCGTTGACTATTCATGTGTTATCTATTATCTTATTGACATATGTTCGAGAAATTACAGGAAAGACTGGACCTGGTTTTCATGAAGGTCAAAGGTTACGGCAAACTCAGCGAGAGCAATATCAAGGACTCTCTGCGTGAGGTGCGCGTGGCCCTCCTCGAGGCCGACGTCAACTACAAGGTGGCCAAGGACTTCCTCGAAACGGTGAAAGAGAAGGCCCTGGGGGGAGAAGTGATGACGAGCATCACCCCCGGCCAGCAGTTCATCAAGGTCGTCTATGACGAGATGTGCGACCTTCTGGGCAAGACGAACAAGCCCCTCGACGTCGCCGGTTCGCCGCCCGTGCCGGTCATGCTCCTCGGCCTCCAGGGCTCCGGCAAAACGACCACCGCCGGGAAGCTGGCGCTTTACCTGAGAAAGAAGGGGCGGAAACCCCTCCTCGTGCCCACCGACGTCTATAGGCCGGCGGCCATCCAGCAGCTCACCAAGATAGGGAGTCAGTTGGGGATCGAGGCTTTCGCGCCTTCGATCGGGGCCGATCCGGTGGAGATCTGCCGGGACGCAAGGGCCTACGCCATGAAGAAGGGGTTCGACACCCTTATCGTCGATACGGCGGGCCGGCTGCACATCGACAAAGAGATGGTGCAGGAGCTTGTCAGGCAGAAGAAGCTGCTCAACCCGAGAGAGACGCTCCTCGTCATCGATGCCATGACCGGGCAGGACGCGGTCAACGTCGCGAAGGCCTTCGATGAGAAGGTGGCGATCGACGGGGTCATCCTCACGAAGCTCGACGGTGACGCAAGGGGCGGCGCGGCCCTTTCCGTCCGGGCCGCGACGGGCAAGTATATCAAGTTCATCGGCATAGGAGAGAAGCTGGACGCCCTTGAGGCGTTCCACCCGGACAGGATGGCCTCCCGCATCCTCGGCATGGGCGACGTGGTCTCCCTGGTCGAGAAGGCCCAGGAGGTCTTCGATGAGAAGAAGGCAAAGGAGTTCGAGCGCAAATTAAGAAAGGACGAATTTACGCTCGAAGACTTCAACGACCAGATCAAGCAGATGAAGAAGCTCGGGAGCATGGAGTCGGTTATCGGCATGATCCCGGGCCTGGGCAAGCTGAAAGGGGCGATAGACTTTTCGGAGGCCGAAAAGGAGATCAAGCGCACCGAGGCGATCATCAACTCGATGACCCCGAGAGAGCGGATCTATCCCCACCTCCTCGACGGCTCCCGCAGGATGAGGATAGCGAAAGGGAGCGGCATGCGCGTCCAGGACGTGAACGAGCTTCTGAAGCGGTACCTGGAAGCGAAGAAAATGATCAAGAGATTTACGAAGGGGGGCATGAAAGGTCTCCCAAAACACTTATTCAAATGAGGAGGCAAGATTGGCGGTAAAATTCAGACTCACGCGACGCGGTGCAAAAAAGAAGCCCTTTTATCGGATCGTCGTGGCAGACGAGAGATTCCCGAGGGACGGAAGGTTTATCGAAATGGTGGGCACGTACAATTGCCTGGCGGACCCTTTCGAGGTAACCCTTGACAAAGACAAGATAACGGCCTGGTACGAGAAAGGCGCGAGACCGACGAAGACGGTCGAGAAGCTCTTCAAGCGGGAAGGGGTTTTGAGCGAAGCCACACATTAATCCTCCGGAGGTGGAGCTGTGCTGAAAGAACTGATCGATTACATCGCGAGGGCATTGGTGGATAACCCCGATCAGGTGAAGGTTACCGAGATCGAGGGTGAAAAGACATCGGTTATCGAGCTCAGCGTAGCCAAGGATGATTTGGGAAAGGTCATCGGCAAGCAGGGGCGGACCGCCCGGGCCATGAGGACGATACTGAGCGCAGCTTCAACGAAGGCAAAGAAGAGGGCCGTGCTCGAAATAATCGAGTAATGAACTTCATTCCGGTAGGGCTGGTCGTGTCCGCCCATGGGTTGAGAGGAGAGATAAAATTCCGGTACTACAATGAAGGCGCTGCGGCCGATCCTCGGTACCCCTCGTTTTTCGCTGACGACAACGGTGTGAAGCGGGAACTGAAGCCCTTGCAGGTTCGCCCCCAGGGAAACCTCTTCATCATGAAATTCAGGGGCCTGGAGAGTGCGGAGGATGCGCGCTTTCTCCTCAGGAACGAGCTTTTCGTGAGGGAAGAGGACCTTGAGCCCCCAGGGGAGGACGAGTATTACGATTATCAGCTTATCGGTCTCACGGCAGTCACCGAGCAGGAGAGGAGAGTGGGGACGGTGGTAGACGTCATGCACACCAAGGCGGGTGACATCCTGGTTATCGGGGGGGCGAAGGAAGTCCTCGTGCCGATGACCGGGACCCATATCATCGACATCAGCATGGAAGACAGGCTCGTGCGCGTCAGAGAGGACGGGCTCGTTGAATGATTTTCACGATCCTGACCCTGTTCCCCGCCATATTTGAATCCCCCCTCAACGAGAGTCTCATAAAGAAGGCGCGGGATAAAGGGCTTCTCGAATTCAACATCGTCAACATCAGGGACTTCACCACCGACATCCACCACACGGCCGACGACGCCCCTTTCGGCGGCGGGGCCGGTATGGTGATGAAGGTGGAGCCCGTCCATTACGCCATGGAGCAGGTGAGGAAGGAGCACGCGCAGCCGCATTTCGTGCTCCTCACGCCCCACGGCAGGCGCTTCGATCAGCACGTGGCTGCGCGCCTCTCCCACATGCCCCATCTCGCCCTCCTTTGCGGCCGCTACGAGGGCGTCGACGAGCGCATACATTCCCTGGTGGATGACGAGGTGTCGATCGGCGATTACGTGCTTGCGGGCGGCGAGACGGCGGCCCTCGTGGTGGTCGATGCCGTTTCCCGGCTCGTGCCCGGTGTGCTCGGCAACGAGGCATCGCCCGTAGACGAAAGCTTCTGTGATGGTCTCCTCGAATATCCGCAGTACACGCGGCCGAGGGAGTTCATGGATATGCAGGTGCCGGACGCGCTCCTCTCCGGGAACCATGAAGAGATCCGCAAGTGGAGAAGAAAGGAGTCGCTCAAAAGGACCATCCTGCGGAGGCCCGACCTGATGGAGCGTTTTCAGCCCACCCGTGAGGATGAGATAATGATACGGCAGGTCGTCGGGGAGATGGAGTAGCCATGGGCACCGTCTCCCTCGCCATTATCCATTATCCGGTCCTCGACAAGCAGGGCGACATCGTCTCGACGAGCATCACCAACCTCGAATTGCACGATACGGCGAGAAGTTGCATGACATTCGGCGTGGGATTATGCTATATTGTGACGCCTCTCGAAAAACAGAAGGGCATAGCGGAGCAGCTTGTCGACCATTGGAAGACGGGCTACGGGCGGCAATACAATCCGCATAGGGCGAAAGCCCTTGAAAAGATTTGCATAAAAAAGACCGTCGGCGACGTGATGTCCGAATTTCAGGGGACCCGGCCGATATTTATCGGGACCTCGTCGACGAAAAGGGACAGCTCGATCGGCTACAGTCAATTGAGGAAATGGATCGAAGCCGATCCCAGGCCCTTCCTGCTGCTCTTCGGTACCGGATGGGGCCTGCCCCCGGAGATCGTGGGAAGCTGCGAAAGGGTATTGTTACCGATCAAAGGACAGGGGGATTACAATCACCTGTCGCTGCGCGTCGCCATCGGTATCATTCTTGACAGACTGTTCGGCGCGAGAGAAGAAGGAGAGGACAATGAACGAGACGATTGACTTGATCGAAAAAGAGCATATGAGGCTCGACCTCATCGAGGTGGGCGTCGGCGACAGCGTCAAGATCTTCACGAAGATCTATGAAGGCGACAAGGAGCGGGTACAGGTCTTCGAAGGCGTGGTGATCGGAAAGAGAGGCGGCAACACCAGGGCGACCTTCACCGTCCGTAAGGTCTCTTACGGCGTGGGGATCGAGAAGACCTTTCCGAAGCACTCACCGCTGATCGAGCGCATCGAGGTGATGAGCAGGGCCAAGGTACGCAGAGGCAAGCTCTATTACCTCAGGGGCCTGAAAGGCAAAGCGGCAAAGCTGAAAGAAAAAAGAGACTAGTGGGCTTTTGTGAGCGGGGAGGCTCGATGGGTATAGCCCATCGAGGGGGCGCTGAGCCCCAATGTTGCCTGACAGACCTCGTGGCAGGTCTCGACGAGGCCGGGCGGGCGCCGCTGGCGGGTCCGGTCGTTTCCTCGTGCGTCGTGTGGGAGGGCCTGCCGGCCGTCAGGGAACAGGTCAACGATTCAAAGCTGCTCAGCCAAAAGAGAAGGGAATATCTTTTCGGATGGATCCTGCAAAGCGCCTACAAGGTGACCGTGGGGCTGGCATGCCCCGTGGAGATTGAACGGATGAACATCCACCATGCCTCGCTCCTCTCCATGGAAAGGGCGGTGAGAAACACCGCGCTCCATCCCAGGCTCCTCCTCGTCGACGGGCTGTTTCCCCTCAAAGGGCTGGACCGGTCGAAGCCTCTTGTCAAGGGCGACCGCAAGTGCTTCTTCATCGCCTGCGCGTCGATCGTGGCAAAGGTGGTCAGGGACCGGCTGATGACCGTCTACGATGCCGCCTATCCGCATTACAACTGGAAGCAGAACAAGGGTTATCCCACGGCGGAGCACAGGCTTGCCATCGAGCGGTTCGGCCTGACGCCCCTCCACAGGCGGACTTATCGGGGCGTGAAGGAGTATTGCGGTGAGTAGCCGGGAAGAGGGTCAGGCCGGCGAAGAGACCGCGATCAAGACCCTCAAACGCAGGGGATACAAGATAGTGGAGAGGAATTACAGAAACAGGCTGGGTGAGATAGACGTCATCGCCGAAGAGGGAGGCTGCCTGGTTTTCGTGGAGGTAAAGAAGAGGAACACGCCCCTTTTCGGAGAGGCCGTCTGCGCCATAGATGAAAGAAAGAAGCGGCATCTCGTGAGAGCCGCCCTCTTTTATATGAAGACGCACGCCTGCGCGGACAGGAGCGTCCGCTTCGACGTGATCGGCATCGACTCGGAACGGATCAAGCTTGTCAAGAACGCCTTTTTGGTGGAAGAACATGGATGAACGCATCCTTGCCCTCTTATCCGCGGTCGCCGACGGCACCGTCTCCGTGGAGGCGGCCTTCGAGGAGCTGAAGGACGTGCCGTTCCAGGACCTTAACCACACGAAGATCGATCTCCACCGGCAGCTCAGGAAGGGCATCCAGGAAGTCATTTTCGGCGAAGGCAAGACATTCGAGCAGATCGAGGAGATTGTCCGGTCCATGACGGAGAAAGGGATCGACGTGCTCGCCACGAGGGTCGATACGGAGAAGGGCGGCCGGCTGGTCGAGCGCTTTTCCGAAGGCACCTATCACAAGGCGGCCCGCTGCTTCACCATCAAGAAGGACATGTCCGTAAAGGGGAAAGGCACGGTCGTGGTCGTCTCCGCCGGGACGAGCGATATCCCCGTTGCCGAGGAAGCCCGCACGGCCTCCGCGTTTTTCGGCAACGTGACGGAAACGCTCTACGACGTGGGTGTCGCCGGCATTCACCGCCTTTTCCAGAACCTCGACCTCATCAGGAAGGCCCGGGCGGTCATCGTGGCCGCGGGCATGGAAGGCGCGCTCCCGTCCATCGTGGCGGGGATCGTGGCGGCGCCCGTCATCGCGGTCCCGACAAGCATCGGCTACGGCGCGAGCTTCGGGGGCATTTCGGCCCTGCTCGCCATGCTCAACTCCTGTTCCACGGTCGCCACCTTCAACATCGACAACGGCTTCGGGGCGG
>PLSJ01000228.1 GCA_003165115.1 Syntrophaceae bacterium
TTCGGCGGCGGAGACGGACATGCCGAAGAGGCTCACCGGCAAGGTGTACAGGGTTTGGGCGTAGACGAGGGCGGCCAGCGCCCCCGTCGGGAGGAAGCTCGCCAACAGCGTATCGATGTACGCGCTGATCTGCACGACCCCGCGACTGACGAGAGCAGGCGCAAAGTTGCGGACCACGATTCTGACGCTTTCCATGGTGAGCCCGATCGACAGGCGGAATCGATGGATGAGACGGAGGACCTGGGGCAATTGCACCCCGAGCTGCAGGGCGCTGCCGGCGACGGACCCCCATGCCAGGACCTTCGTGAGCGAAAACTGGTCCAGGCGACCTCCGAATCCGATCAACGAGGCGATCATCATCACGTTCCATGCGACCGGTGCGGAATAGGAGATGAAGAACCGCCGGTGACTATTGAGGACGCCGAGGCACCAGGCCGAGATCGCGAGGAGGCCGGCGCCGGGGAAGAGGATGCGCACCAGGCTGATGGTCAGTTGGAGCTTGGCCCCGATGAACCCCGGCGCGACAACGCTCGTCAGGAGCGGCGTGGCGAGTATGCCGATGAGGACCAGGCACGACATTGCCAGGGTGAGCAGGCAGAACACCGCGCAGGCGACTTTGTCCGCCTCTTCTTCGTCTTTACGGGCAAGCAGATTGGCGTATACGGGGATGAAGGAGGCCGACAGCGCCCCTTCACCGAAGAGATTTTGCAGGAGATTCGGAATGCGAAACGCGGCCCTGAAGACATCGGCCGCGTCGGAGTCTCCGAAATAGTGGGCAAAAACACGATCCCGCAGCAAACCGGCGATGCGGCTGAGCAGGATACCGGATGCTACCAGCGTTGAATGGTTATTCGCCCTGGGGCTTCCGGCCTCTTTCATACCGGGATTCTATGTTGTCCAGCCATATTTGCCGATCAGCTTGACAAACCTGCACCCGCCGTAATCTTCCTCGTGATAGCGGTCCTCCCCGTCTTTTACGTAGAGCGTCAGCTCCTGGAGTTGTTCGTCGCCGACGGGGATGACCAGTCTCCCCCCGATTTCAAGCTGCTTCAGAAGGGGGTCGGGCGCGTCCGGGGCGGCGGCAGTGACGGTGATGGCGTCGAAGGGGCTTTCCTCCCTCCACCCCTCTGTCCCGTCACCGATGCGGGTGACGATGTTCGTATACCTGAGCTGGTCGAGCGTCTTTCGCGCCCTCTTCGCGAGGTCGGGCATGCGCTCGATCGTGAAAACCCGTTCGGCCAGCTCGGCCAGTATTGCCGCCTGGTAGCCGGAGCCCGTACCGATCTCCAGGACTTTCTCAGTCCCTTCGAGCTGCAGCGCCTCGGTCATCAGGGCCACCATATAGGGCTGCGATATGGTCTGCTTCTCACCGATGGGAAGGGGATGGTCGTCGTAGGCTTGAGGCCGGAGGGCCTCGTCGAGGAAAAGGTGGCGGGGCACTTTGCGAAACGCGTCGAGCACCCGCGGGTCCCTTATGCCCTGCTGCATGAGCAGGTGGACCATCTGCTGCCGTTTACCTGCGTATTCATTGTCCATTATCGTGAAAGCTCCCCCGCGCGCGCACGGGCGGCTTCCAGTGCCCTCACGACGATGCCCTTGAAACCCTTTTCCTCGAGGATGACGAGGCCGGCGATGGTGGTGCCTCCGGGAGAGGTGACCCTTTCTTTCAGCAACGCCGGGTGGCCGTGCTCTTTTTCGAGAAGGGCCACGGTGCCCTTGACGGTCTGAAGGGCGAGGGCGTACGCCTTATCCCGGGGAAGCCCCATCCGCACCCCGCCGTCCGTCATGGCTTCGAGAAAGGAGAGGAAATAGGCGGGTCCGCTGCCGCCGAGGGCCGCTACCGCGTCCATCTGCTCCTCGCTGACATCAATGATGCGCCCGAGCGGCGCAAGCAGCGTCACGACCTGTTCGAGCTCTTCCGGCGCGAGCAGGTCGTTTGCTGCAACACCGAGGGCGCCTTCCCCCACCGCGACGCCGACGTTAGGCATTCCCCTGACTATCTTGGCCGGCCTCGAAAGCATGGAGGTGATGCTCGACGTGGTAATTCCCGCCATGATGGAGATGACGATCCGCGACTCGTCCATGGATGGCGCGAGGGCGGCGAGCGCGCTTTTCGCGTCCTGGGGCTTCACCGCCAGTATGACATAATGGCATTCCGCCGCGAGCTCCCCGGGCGAGGCTGCCGTCCCGATGCCATAAGCGCCTGTCACCGTGCGCATTCTGTCCGGCTTTATCTCGAAGGAAAGTATGTCGTGCGGGGAAAGACCGGCGCCGACCAGCGCCCGTACGATCGATTCCCCCATGTTCCCCAGACCCATTATTCCGACTGTTTTCATTATTGACCTCCTCTTACCGGGGCTCGCGTCGCCCCCTCCATGAGCAAACTCATGAAGCCTCCCCCTCATAAAAAGGAAGAGACAGTCCATCTTTTATAACAGATGGGCCTCGGATTTTAAAGACAATTGTGGGGATACACGCGCCTGTACGCCGGTCTGTGTTACCCGATGACGTGAAGCCTTTTCTTTTGCGCCCTTGCCCTGAGGAGAATCGTCGTCGCCCCCGGTCCTCCGTCGCGCATCCTGGAGCTTGCAAAGGCGACCACCCATTTCCTGTGCATCGCTCGGACGATCCATTCCTTCAGCTTTTCCTTCAACACGGGTCCATGTTTCGACCGCAAGCCCCTGCCGTGAATGACCTTGACGCAGCACAGCCGCGATTGCACCGCCTCGCTTAAAAAGGTGTGGAACTCCTCACAGGCGAGCTGGGCGGAGAGGCCGTGGAGGTCGAGGACCTTCTGGATAGAGAACTCCCCGTTCCGCAGCTTGTCGATAATAAGAGGGTTTACGCCATCCACGTATCCTTCCATATACTCGGGGAGGTTGATCACGTTGAACGGCGAGGTGTCCTTCAGCGCCTCGCCCATGATCCACGTCCCGTCATCGCGGGGGCGGACCGATGCGGCGTCCTTCGCCGGTCCCCTGACCCTCTCGTTGTCCCGCTCAACTTTCCTTACGTCTTTCATGGCCTCCAGGAACACGTCGTGCTCATCCGGCGGTCTCGCGTCGGGTGGAGGCGCTTCCGCCGCCGGCCCTTGCGTTTCCGGCGGGGTGGTAGGGTGCTCTCTGACAAACGCGGCCAGCTCGCGAAAAACGCGATATATCGACTCCTCTTCCTTCATGCTTAATAATTAAACCCGATTAACGACGTAAGTTCAAGGAGCGGTGGGGCAGGCAAGGGCGTGACCCCGTCGAAGAGTGGTCCGGGGCTGAATAAATGTGTTTAGTATTACTTGACACTGTACACTTTATGATATATGATTAACCAGGATGGCGAGAGAGAGGAATTCACATGAGACAGGAAAGGGGATGCGATGAAAAAGCCTTTAACGGATAAGACCGGCAAGGGTCTGCGCATGAAAGAGCTGACCGGGGCAACGGGTTTGCCAAAATCGACGATCCTTCACTATGTTGCGCAGGGCTTGCTGCCGGAGCCCGTCAGGACGAGCCGCAACATGGCGTTCTATGACCCGGCGTGCGTCGAGCGGGCAAGGTACGTCAAATCACTACAATCGACGTGCTCCATTCCCCTCGATAAGATCAAGAAATTGCTCCTGTTGAGGGATGAAGGAAAAGACACGGCGTCCCTCATG
The DNA here is from genome assembly GCA_003165115.1 of Syntrophaceae bacterium. Lineage (GTDB taxonomy): Bacteria > Desulfobacterota > Syntrophorhabdia > Syntrophorhabdales > WCHB1-27 > BOG-1155. Next base: position 3,650 of record PLSJ01000228.1, read on the forward strand.
GATTTGAACGCGGCGGTTTTCGGCGGATCCGACGGGGCCGCCCTCGACGAAGGGGAGTTCCGGAAAGCCACCGGCCTCAACCCGGCGCAGGTTTCGGAGCTGATGGATGCGCGCCTGCTCATGCCGCTGGAAAAGGGTGTTTTCCGGCAGGATGACATCGACGCGGGCAGGGCATATGCAGGGGCTTTCGCCCTGGGTCTCGGGTCTGCCGACCTCGCTTTCTATGCAGCGATAGCCAATGATCTGGTCGACCGGGAGATGGGTCTTCGCCGGCGTCTCACAGGGCGGTTGTCCGACGACCAGGATGCCAGGGTGACCACCGAGCTTACGAGGGGGGCGAGGACCCTGCGAAACTATGTGATCAACCGGGTCTTCCAACACCGGGTCGCCGCCGCGAAGACGCTGAAAGACGGGGAGTTCCTGTGATGAAGCGGGTGGCAGGCGCTCTGCCCCACGTGCTTATCGCGGTCTATATGACTTTGCTGAATATGACG
>PLSJ01000447.1 GCA_003165115.1 Syntrophaceae bacterium
TAGTCCAAATGCGTTTGCCCTGACCAGAACCCTCCCATCATCGGATATGCCAGCAACCCCGACTGGGGAGAAATGAAGGTAACGACGGTGCGATTAGCGCTGAAAGCCGGTGTGCCGTTGAAGAGCCCGGTGCTGAATATCAGCAGGTTGTCCGGGTCGAATGCTTCGGTTTCGGCGGGGACCCTGTCCCAGTGTATCTTAACGCTCGTGCCGAGACCTCCAAGATGAAGCTCGGTCATTTTCGGGTCGGTTTCTACCCTCTCGATGTTTCCTCTCGCTAAATCGATTTCTAGATTGTACCCGGTCTCCGCATATCTCATATCTAACCCCTCTGAGCCATCGCCGTAGCCCTTTGCCCCGGCTGCGTCGGTAGTTTGTGAATTATGTCTCAAACATGCTTGTGAATATATCAAATGCGTACTTGTGTGTCAAGACAAAATATTACCATTGATCATTAACTATTACCATAAACAACTAAATGTACTATAAGGCGGTTATGGAGAGGCAGGGTCAGCGCAGGGACTGGCGATTCCGAGAGGTGAGCCGACCTCGGGGCAGAGGGTATTATAGTGAAACATATCACATCATACCGTTATTCAAGGGTCACCGGATCACTTATGGTAACGATCTTTCTCTTTGACACGCCGGTGGTGGTCCAGCGCCCGTCGGGCGAGAAACGCACGGTCGGCATCTCGAGGCACCCGTCCGCGATGCATTTTCGTATCGCATCAACCTCGTTGAGCGTGCGGAGGACTTGCCTCTCCGTGAAGCTTTCGCCTTCCACCTTGTGCACATCGACGTGCAGCCGGGACCGGCCGTCCCCCTTTTTCGAGACCGTGACCCTGTAATCGAGCAGACTGCTCAACCGGAACAGCGACTCATCCATATCGGACAGGGTTAGGGTGCACCCACCCAGACGAACGGCGCCGTCCCACCTTCCCCTGACACGATCCATCCGCCGAAGACGACTGCCGCACGGGCAGGGCTGAGGGATGATGCGGGAAATGTCCCCGGTCCTGTAGCGTATAAGAGGCATGCCCCGTCTCGTAAGGGTCGTGAAGACCACCTCGCCCACAGCGCCGTCGGGACAAGCCTCGCCTGTCTCATGATCGACCACCTCAAAGTAGAGGTCGCCTTCCCTGAGATGGTAGCCATCCAACGCCTCACACTCGACGCCGCCACCGAGGCCCGTCTCGGTCATGCCGTAGTGGGTGAATACCCGGCAGCCCCAGACCTCCTCCAGCGTCTTTGCGATCGCCCGCGGGACGTAGTCGGTACTCAGCAAAACGCTCTCTATGCTGCCTTTTCCGATCGCGGTGCCCGCGCGCGAGCGGGCCACGGCGAGGACCTGAGTGGGAATCCCGACGAGGCAATGGGCCCGATAAGAGGCGACCGCCAGAGCGGCGCTTTCGGCGTCCGCGACGGGGCCGTACGCAAGGGCATCGACATCCAGCCTCCGAAGACCCCGCGCCAGGAGGTCCCCCACGCTGTCGGGTCTCTCGCCGGGAAGGAGGACCGCTACTCTCTGGCCCGTTCGTACAAGGGTCGACATGCCGTGATGGAAGAAGTCCACGGTCAGCTCCAGGTCATCTTGCGTGAAAAAGAGCCGCTTTGCCTCCCCCGTGCTCCCCGACGTGCGGAGGGTGACGATCCGGGCGACGTCGTCCTGTGGGGGACAGCCAAAAAACCGAAAGGGTCACAGGTGAGGTCCGACGGGGTCGTGAAGGGAATCCGGGAGATACCGGAAAGAGCGGATAAGGGCGAAGCCGGGAGAGAGGCCAGGCGGCGGCGGTAGAAAGGGGCCTTGAGCCGGGCGTAGTCGATGGTCTCGTTGACCATCCGGAGTTGGTAATCGACGAGGGCTTTCGCGGAGAAGCTACCCGCCGGCCCTGGGCCGATATGGGCCTTTCCTGCGATCCATGCTTCCAGTGGGGTGACGCGGATCATTACTGCCCCGGTCCGCTCCGCCTGCGGTAGAGGCCCCTTCCTTCCCTGCCGGTAAGGTTGTAGGCACAGAATGGGACCAGCATCCCGTCAGGAGAGACGACCGATATACAGCACCCTCTGAGCCGCTCTAAATCGAGGTTTTCCGCGTCCTGGAAGGCCATGGCGGATATAGTGAAACTCCCGGCGGCGATCTCGTTGAGAAAGAGGTCCAGATCCAGGGGGCCCTCACCTGGGATTGTGTTCGGGCCGCTTACGTCGCAGCAAAGGTTCTCCGCCGGCAGAGGGGGGCGGAAGAAGCGTGGCGCCTCGGACGGCAGGCTCCAACGACGCGACACGGTCTCTACGGTCTTCCTGACTCCTCCCGCGCCGGGGTCCGCCGAACAGCAGCCATCCCCCTTCCCCGCTCCAATCGGTCTCAAGCGCCCTCCGGCGGAGTGCATGTAGGTGGCGTGGAAGGAGCAAAGGGCGTGTTCGCAGCCGGGAGGCGAAAAATCGGTCACCCTGACAAGGCCCCCCGTTTGTTCCTCGAGGCTTCTCATTAACTCGGGGAGGGTAAACCGGCCTTCGTCGCCACGCTGCTCCGGAAAGCGGCCGAAATAGCTGACGGGCTGGAAATGGATACCCCTGACCGTCGGGGCCAGTTGCAGGGCTTGCCGTACGATGGCCCCGACGGAGCCGGTGTTGACCGATTTCACGAGGGTGGGGACGAGGACGACGCCGAGACCCGCCTCCCCGCAATTCCTGACGGCCTGGAGCTTCAGATCCAGGAGCGCCCTACCCCTTAAGAGACGATAGATTTCATCTTCTACTCCGTCGAACTGAAGAAAGACCGATGAAAGACCGGCGGCCCGCAGCCATCTTCCATAGCCGATGTCCGTGGCGAGGCGAAGGCCGTTCGTGTTGACCTGGATGAAGGAATAGCCGATCCGTCGCGCTGCGTCGACGATGTCCGGAAGGTCGTCCCTCAGCGTGGGCTCGCCCCCCGACAGTTGGAGGTTGCACGGACCCGCCGCGGCCATGGCCCGTTCCAGCAGCCACGATATGCGCGCAAGCGGTGGGTCCTCTGTCTCCCCGCGCCCGGAATCGGCGAAACAAACGGCGCAATGCAGGTTGCACCGGTCTGTCACCTCGATCAGGACCGAACAGGGAAGCTGTTCGTGGGCGGCACAGAGGCCGCAGTCGAAGGGGCAGCCCGCATCGACAGCCCCATAACAAACCTCCGGACGGACAGGCTCCTTCGGTCTCCGCCATTCGGCCATGGGCGGCTCACCACGCCATATGACCGTCCTGAAGGGACCGTGGTCCCCGCATTCCTTGACCAGAAAGACCTCGTCACCCTGAAAGACCCTGGTCGCCCTGATCCTCTTCAGGCAGACTGGGCAGAGGCTTTCCGTTTCGTTTCGGTACGGCCGGTCCATCACGTCATCCATTCTTGCCGATCGCGGGATCGAACCCATAGCCCGAGAGGATATCCATGCACTTCCCGTAGGTATCGGACACAATGCGGCCGCATATGCTGCGGTCCGGGAATCTTTCCAGGATCTCGTCGCACCGCGTCCCCCCGTACTCGTTGGCCGCCGCCCTGAACCAGTCCGTCAGCTCACCCACCATCAGCAGATACCGGTCATCGGGCGCCTCGTTGTCTCCCCCCTTGCCCGCGTAAAGGGAGATGAGGCACGCCCCTCCCGACAGGGCCCCGCAGACCTCCCCGCTGCCGGGGATGCCGAAACAGAGGCCGTTCATCGACCTGACCAGATCGGCGTTGGTCTTGCCCTGGGCCTCCAGCGCGAGGATCAGGATGATCTGGCCGCAGCAGTACCCCTTGGCCTTCAGTCTTATCAGCCGGAAGATCGCGTCGTCCATGATTTACCGTCTCCTTTGATTCTCTTCGGGTGAAAAGCGGCCCACGGCCTTAACGGCGACCAGGAGGAAGTAGCTGATTTCCGGGCGGTCCGCCCTGCTTCCAGGCTACCCCTGTCCGCACCCCCACAGATCCGTGGGGCGCACACCCCCAAGGATCATGCGGGCCACGAATTCTTTAAGAAGCCTTCCGTGCTCTTCCCACAGAAGGAGCGAAAACCCGAGCCTTGTCAAAAGGCCGAGAAGGTCCTCCTTCGCGAGAAGTCCTTTCGCCGGGAGCCCCTGCGGCTTCGCTTCCGGCTGCCCGTTCTCTGGCGAGCCCCGGCCAAAAATGTCGCTCACTATCAGAAATCCCCCTTCACGCAATACGCGTGCAAATTCTTCGAGTGCCGCTGTCCTCTCCCCGAACAGTAGAGAAAGGACGCACTCGCAAAAGAGGGCGTCGAAGGAACCCTTTTTGAAGGGGAGAATTTCCGCCCGGCCCCGGACGAGCGGCCCCGATGCAAGCCGGGGAACGGCTTCCCCGAGGAGCGTCTCCGAATGGTCGAGTCCCACCGGCCGGAAGAGACCCTTCCGTTCCAGGTATTCCAGGGTCCCCCCCGCGCCGCAACCGATATCGGCGACACGGGAACCCTGGGGAAGGCCGCAAATGTCGAGCGCCCTCCCGGTAAGGACGGGTCCTCCAGGTCTTATGCACGGCCCCGAGATCTGACGGATCTCCGGCCGGTCGAAAGAACAATCGGTCGTCGTGCCGGTCGGCCCGACAGGGCGGCTACTTGTCCTCAAGGATCTGCTCCGCCTCGGCCATCTTTCCTGTCGCCAGCTCTTCCGCTATCAGTATCATGCCGCACCGGGGGCACGCGGGAAGATGGAGGGCGAAGATGGTCCTGGAATACTGGAGCCTGATCGTTTGAACTTCCAGGGGCACTTTGCACAAATTGCAGATCCATCCGGTCTCGCCGCCGGACGTCGTTTCTTCAGTCATGTCCCACGCCCCTCTTCATCTCCATCCTGTGGGAATAGGCGCTATGGACCTGGTATTCTTCACCGGCCGCGTTGTATTCCACCCAGAAGGTGACCCTTCCCGGCCTCAGAGACGCGAGAGACCGGCCGATGGAAGGGTCGATAAACTTCTCCCCCGTGGTCTCGGCATGGTGGATTACCTTTTGCACGTCCTCTTTCAGTATCCCCCGGTCCTCCATAAGGCGCCCGACTTCCTCGGGGATACGCAGACGTATCTGCTCATGCGCATTCATCTGTCCCTCGGCCCTGCCGCGGATATCTCTCGGCAGTCGTTTCTTGAGATGATACCTGTTTTGGTAACAATTTGAAAGTAATTACACCTTTTGAGGAGATATTGTCAAGAGGCGGCATCCCAACTCTCGGGAGCGACCGCCCTTAGTGGCTGATGGGCTGGAGATGGACCGCCTCACGACGGGAAAACGGTCCGGCGCGAAACGGATGATGGAACCCGACGTATTACCCTCGCGATGACCGTTGAGGCTCATGCCTCCGGCAACCATCCGGGATCGGGGACGCATAGGGCAGTAGCCCTCCTTTGCACGCGGGACAGATAGCCCCGTCCGAGGTATGGTACGCTTCTTTGCAGGAAGGACAAATGGAAATGGGGCTTTTTCGTCTGATCAGGGAGTCGAGCGCTATTTTTACTTCTTCGATGCCGCACAAGTCCGTACCCGCCTCCTGTATCTCGCGCAGGAGCGATGCTTCGTCCTGCGCCTCTTTGGGAGTGAGCTTCAGAAACCAGCCTCTGATCTCGGGCCACGTGTCGAGCAATCTCCAATCCAGGTAAACCCGCACCCCCTCACCTGTTCTTTTCTCATAGAAAGTCAGCGCATACCGGCCCACGTCGATGACCTTCAGCCACTGGTTGCCTATGGAACAGGGCGTAAGGAGCTGAACGGCGTCAGGCAGGCATTTCGCGGTCTCGCACACGACGTTGTAGAGTCCGCCCTCAGGCAGGCGCTTGTAAGCGGCATCGACCATATAGCCTCCTATCAGGACCCCAGGCGCGGGATATCCGTGAAAGGAGGCTACCATTTTCACATATTCGTCGAAGCTGTAAGAAAGGATATTCGGCATCGTTTTCCTCCTATGCCGTAGAGCAACTTCCTGGGGACGGTCGCATAATCTCCCCCTCGGGAAAGAACCATACCTGCCGAAAAAACCCATGCCGCGGGACATCCGCAAGCAGGGAACGGACCTTACGACTAGAGCAAAGCCGTTCACCTGGTTGCGGATGTCCCTGTTCACCGACAAGCGCCGTCCGCCAGGACCTTTCCTGATAGTCCCGTCGCCGCGGCTAGCTTTGCAGCTTCACCACGCGGCAGGCCACGCTGTTCATCGTGATATAACCTGAAACTGTGTCCAATAGCCTGGCATCCAGGAGTATATTACAGTTCGCTTCCGCCCAGCCATGAGGGACCGACACGACGCCCGGTTTGATATTTTCCGTGACGTCGGCCTTTATCTTTATCGAGCCCCTGGGGGTTTCGACACCGATCAGCTCACCGTGAACGATACCATATTTCCTGGCCGTGACAGGATGCAATTCCGCTTCCGCCTCCGGTCTCACGACCCTCAGGGCGGGCACGTCATGCATCTGCGCATCGATATATTCGACCCGTCTGGCGCCGGTGAGCAAGATCTCCGGATACTCCTTGACTATTTCGGGATTCGCCATCAGGCTCTGCTCCGGCTCCACGTGGGTAGGGATACCCGGAAAGCCCAGCTCTTCCATCCGTGGGGAATAGATCTCTATCTTGCCGCTTGCGGTGCCAAACCCCGACTTTTCAAAAAGCCGGTATTCTTTTTTACCGAAATAGACACCTTCCGGATGATCGGTCAGGTCTTTGACCGTCACACCGCTCGTGGAGAAGAAGTGTTCCGCCACCTCTTCATCCGTATTCCACGGAAAGTGTTCGGCGTAACCCATCTTGCGACCCAGCTCGCTCCAGATCAGCCAAATCGGCTTGCTCTCGTAAAGGGGCTCGATCACCTTCTTGCGCAGCATGATGTAGGGCTCGCAGTACGATATGCCGTAAGGGAAGCCGCCTATGCCCGTCTCTTCCAGAAAGGTGCAGGCCGGCAGGACATAATCGGCAAGCTGCCCCGTTTCGGTCATGTTGGGGTCTATGGAAACGACGAGTTCCTGATTCTTTATTCCCTCCAGGAACAGCTTGGTATCGGGGAAGGTCACGGCCGGGTTGCTGCCGGAGCTGATGAATGCCTTTATCGGGTAAGGCTTCCCCGACCTCATCGTTTCCGTCATCATCGACGCGGAGCCGTAAGGCGGTGGGCGCTTGCCGAACTGGTGGTACACGGGATATTCATCGTATCCGAGAGAATTTTCCTTTATGGGCAGGCGCAGGTCGGCCAGTCTGATCTGGGGACAGGTAACCCATCCGCCCGGCACGTCGACGTTGCCGGTGATGGCCTGCAATATGGCAAAGGCCCTATTCGTTTGCAGGCCGTTGGTGAACTGGTTCATGTGGCCCACCCCTTCCAGGATGCAGGCGCCTTCCGTGGTTGCGAAAATGCGTGCGACGCGCCTTATCTCCGCGGCCGGCACGCTGCTGACGACCTCTGCCTTTTCAGGCGTATATTCCCTCACGTGCTCTATCAGCCTGTCAAAACCCGAGGTCCATTTTTCGACAAACGGCTTATCCCACAGCTCTTCCTCGATGATGACATGCATCATGGCCAGGGCGATGGCCCCATCCGTACCGGGGCGCGGCTGCAGATAGATACCCAATTTGGATATGGGCGTACGGCGCGGGTCGATAGTGATGAGCTTTGCCCCGTTTTTGACCCTCTCACGGACCTGTCTGCCCACAGGCCAGTAGCTCTCGTCGGGGTTCCGGCCCCAGAGGATGATGCAGTTGGCGTTCACCGGCTCTTCTATCGGATAGCGGCCAAAGGTGATCTGGCGCGCCAGGATGCGGGAACGGAAACAGATGCCCTCGGGATTGAAGAAGTTGGGAGTACCGTAGGCCCCTCTGAACCGCTGGTTAAAGGCCGCCATCTCGAAGTGTTCGACACCCACCGAGCCGGTCCAGGTCGCCAGGGTATGAGCCCCATATTTTTCCTTCAACTCCAGCAATTTGGCCCCTATCTCGCCCAGGGCATCGTCCCACGATAATTTCTGAAAACGCCCGTTCACTCTTTTCACCGGGTGTTTCAGGCGGGCAGGAGAATAAACCAGGTCCACCAGCCGGGCACCCTTGGGACACAACTCACCCTTGTTCAGCCAGTGCTCGGGCATGCCCTCCACTTTAACCAGCTTGCCGTCTTCCACATACGCGTTTACACCGCAGCAATTAATGCATAAACCACAATCCGTCTTGACGACTTCCATTGCCCCACCTCCAAAGATCGTTTTCTCGCACACATCCTGACGTCCGTTGGCCTGCCCGCCCAAAAACTGAAGTTAATTCATTTATTACTGAATAACGTTCAAGATTATAATATGATCTCGCTCCGTTGTCCATAAATATTACAAAAAGGGTGTTAATATAACAATAACGACGCTAACCGGTGTCCTCCCTCCGACACTGGCTCACCATATGAGTCGCGGCACGTCGATCTATCTTATCTCGTAGCGGAGCGTCTTTGGCTTCCCTTTCCGCAAGACCCTGACCTCGAAGCTTGTTTCGTTCTTCAGCGCCTCATAGACCAGGCTCATATCTTCGGTGGAGGAGAGCTTGCGGCCGTTCACTGACCGGAGCGTATCGCCGGGCGCGATACCCAGCCTTTGCGCGATGCTTCCCCGGTCGACGGAGACGATCTTCACCCCGTTGGGGCCGAGCTTTATNNCGATCAGGGTGTTGTCCGCCTTCAGGCGTTCCGCCAGTGGTCTGGAGACCAGGGTGATCGACCCCATCCGTCTTATTCCGTCTTTCCCCGGTTCGCTGTTCGCGGCAAAGGCATGTATCGCGGTGAGCACAACCGCGACGGCAATCACCGCCGAAAGTATGGAAATACTGAAACCGACGACCCTGTTCCTGTATGGCGCACTCCTTTCGGCAGCCCTTCTTTTCGGCATATCGTTCCTCCCTTCCAGCCTGTAGGATACCACACAAAGGCAAAAACAAAAAAAGGTCCGGACCAGCGATTCCCGGTGCGCTCATTTCTCGTCGCCCATTGTGCCGCTTACCCTGGCTTGACCGGTTACTCG
>PLSJ01000453.1 GCA_003165115.1 Syntrophaceae bacterium
TCGCTCCATGTGGCCCGGTGTATCCGTGTCACACCCGATACGATGAAGGCCGTCACGATACCGTTGAATTCCGTGATCAGGACTTTAGGCTGTACGTCTTCCACCCGCACCCTCCCCAGCCAAGCGGCCAGATCGAGGAGGACAACCAGTCTGTCGCGATGTTTAAAGATGCCTGCCGCAAAAGAGCCTCTCATGTGTGGAGGGCGCGTGATCTGCGACGGCATCGTGATGATCTCGAGGACCTTAGCGACGTTGACCCCATAGTATCCCGTGTACCCGCCCTCGTCGATGAACAGTTCCAGTATCTCTACTTCGTTCGTCCCTGTCTCGAGAAGGATGCCCGACCCGGTAGTTCCCATAATCTCCCCTTATGCTTTTTCCTCAGCCCTCTTTAAGGCAGCTTCCATACCGGCCGTGGAGCATCCTGCGCTCCTTCCCGTCGGATCCAGGTGATAAAGTATTGTCGGATGCCGCGGGCCAACACTTAATATGGGGTTCGGGCCGTGGCGCCGAAAAGAGGGGCATCGGGTCCGGGGTTTTGAATCCCCATTCAAAGAGACTTACGTTACTCCTATAATTCCCGAAGGCGGGATCCTGACGTTTTGGCCCCGAAGGTCCGCCCGGTCGGACAAGGAGCGGCGCGTGCGGCTCGATGAGAATGCGTTGCTGGTGGTGAGAAAGAGATACCTCGTCAAGGATGAGGCCGGGAATACCGTCGAGACCCCGGATGGGCTTTTCCGGAGGGTCGCATCCGCTGTCGCGGCCGCCGAGGACAATTATAAGGACGGAAAGCGGGAGGAGATGTCGGACGCCTTCTACCGGATGATGGCGGACCTGGAATTTCTTCCCAACTCCCCCACCCTCATGAACGCGGGCCGTCCTTCGGGCCAGCTCGCGGCATGTTTCGTGCTGCCCATCGAGGACTCCCTCGATTCGATCTTCGACCAGGTGAAACTTACGGCGAAGCTCCACCAGACGGGCGGGGGGACGGGGTTCTCCTTCTCCCGCCTGAGACCGAAGGATGACGTGGTCAGGTCGACGGCGGGCGTGGCAAGCGGACCTGTCTCCTTCATACGTGTCTTTAATTGCGCGACGGACGTGATGAAGCAGGGCGGGACCCGGCGTGGCGCGAACATGGGCATACTCAGGATCGATCACCCCGACATAGAAGAATTCGTCACGGTGAAGAAGGACCCGGCCGAATTGACCAACTTCAACCTCTCCGTCGCCGTGACCGACGATTTCATGCGGGCCTGCAAGGCCGACGGCGATTTTCCGCTCGTAAGCCCGAGGACGAAGAAGGAGACAAGGAGGGTCGGGGCGCGGGACCTCTTAAGGCTCATCGCCGAATCTGCCTGGGTCTCCGGCGACCCCGGCGTCATCTTTATCGACACCATAAACAGGACACACCCGACGCCGCACATAGGAGAGATCGAAGCGACCAACCCCTGCGGAGAGCAGCCCCTTCTTCCCTACGAATCCTGCTGCCTCGGCTCCATCGACCTTTCGAAGCTCGTCAGGGACGGCGACGTAGACTGGGGGAGGCTCAGGGAGCTGACACACCAATCCGTCCGTTTTCTGGACGACGTGATCGATGCAGGCACCTATCCCTCGCCGGAGATCACCGCAATCACGAGGGCGAACCGCAAGATCGGCCTCGGCGGCTCGGCCTTCCCTACGACTCTCCCCAGGCCGAATCGATGGGCGAAAAAGTCATCAGTTTCATCCAGGAGGAATCGAAGCGCGCATCGAAGGCGCTTGCGGATGAGCGGGGGGTCTTCCCGAACTTCCAGGGGAGCCTGTGGGACAAAAAGGGCCTCCCCCAGCGCAATGCCACGACCACGACGATTGCGCCCACGGGGACCCTGAGCATTATCGCAGGCACGTCGAGCGGGATCGAGCCTATCTTTGACATACGGTACGGCAGGCTGCTTCTTGGCGGGATAGAGGTGCAGGTGGAAGACCCCTTGTGGCTGGAAACCAGGGATTCACCGGATGCCGGCGGGAAACTGGAAAGAGTGTTCCGGAGGGCGTACCAGGTGGCGCCACTCGATCATCTCAGGATTCAAAGGACCTTTCAGAAGTACGTCGACAACGCGGTCTTGAAGACGATCAACCTGCCCGAAACCGCCACGCCCGATGACATCCTCACCATATATGTGGAAGCCCATGGTATGGGACTCAAGGGCACGACCGTCTTCAGGAACAAGAGCCGGGAGCACCAGGTCCTCTCCTGCGGGACCCATCAGATCTGTTGAAAGCCTTTCCGCCTCACATCCCTTGCCTGCCGCCGGTTTTCTCCCTATATTATTACCTGTGAGAAGCAACCGATGTCCGCGGGCACCTTCGGGGAAAGGCGGGAGGGACGGATCGGGGCTCTGAACGCTAAAAACGGGAGGATCTATGGCAGAGAGCGTATACAACATCATCGAGATAGTCGGAACGAGCCCGGATTCCTGGGAAGATGCGGCGAAGGTCGCGGTGGAGACCACGTGCCGGACCCTGGAGGATTTACGCATAGCAGAGGTCGTGAAAATGGACGTTACCATCCAGAACGGGAAGGTGACGGCCTATCGCGTAAGGCTCAACATCTCCTTCAAGTACCACTCCCATCAGCCTTGAGGGAAAGGGCTGGGCCTTGGCTCGCTGCCGGAAACCAGGGCCCTGTCGAGGGCGGCAAAAAGCGCCTGACGGGTGAGCGGTTTCATGAGCACTTCCCGGATACCCGCGCCTTTGGCCTCCTCCAGGGAAATCAAATCCGGATAACCGGTGACGAGGAGAATGGGCAGATCGCGCCGGTTGAGCAGAAGCCATTGCGCGAGCTCGAGACCTTTCATGCGGGGCATCAGGTGGTCGAGTATCGCGACGTCGTAACGGTCCGGGTCTCTCGCGAATCCCTTTAAGACCCTCTCGGTATCACCGTCCGTCGCCACATCGTAACCGGCACGTTGAAGCGTCTCCCGTACCATATCGGCCAATGCCTCATCGTCGTCGACATAGAGAATTCTTGCCATCTGCAGCCAACCCCCTTATTCAAGCGCGTTTGACCAATAATATAAGTCATGATTCCCGAAATGCAATGAGCCGGTCTTAAAGGGCTTCCAGGGTGCGCCGATGGGTCAAGCCCGGCCCTGCCAAAGGCCGGGCTAAATCCCCTTGGGCCGACAGGCCCGTATTACACGTATTATCGATCGGGCTTCTGCCGCCTCGGTCCCTATTCGGGTCCCTACTGGGGACCTTATTGGGGACCGCCCTGGTGGCCCCACCTGTATCCCCTGTGTGAAAACCGCGACGATGGCGCGCCTCGTGCGGATTTCGTGCCGTCGTCTTCGTGAGAATCACGCAATCCCGCTGAAAGGCCGAAATAAACCAAAAGGCGCTGTCCGAAGCCTTCCGGACGAGAACCAAACTGCCGCCGGACGGCGCGTTCAGGAATTGGAATCGTCGAACTTGTAACCCACGCTCGTCACGGTAACGATGAATTCGGGTTTCTGAGGGTCTTTTTCAATATGTTTTCTGAGGCGGCTGACGTGGACATCGACATTTCTCGGCGTCACGAAGACTTCGCCTCCCCAAATCTGATCGAGGAGCTGATCGCGCGTATAGACCCTTCCCGGGTTCTTGGTGAAGAAAAAAAGCAGCTTCGTCTCGGTCGGGGACAGGTCGATCCTCCTCCCTTTGACGGTAACCTCGTATTTGTCGAAATCGACGACGAGACCTTTATTTGAAAAGGTCCGCGGGTTTCTCGGTTTCTTCTGGTACTTGCCGCTCCTGCGCAGGGCCACGCGGATCCTGGATATCAGCTCCATCACGCTGAAGGGCTTGGTGAGGTAGTC
>PLSJ01000520.1 GCA_003165115.1 Syntrophaceae bacterium
TCAAGGGTTTCCGGATGGGCACTAATTAACGTCCTCGTCGTCCTTGTACGCGCCTCCTACCGGTTTACACCGATGTAGGCCCTGATTTCGTCAACAAGGGCCCCTGCCGGTGCACAACCGGCAGGGGCTTTTTTTATTCCTATTTGGAGGGGGATTCCATGCGATACAGCGGAGCGGAGATCATCATCGGATTGCTGGAGAGGGCGGGCGTGACGATCGTGAGCGGCATTCCGGGGGGCGCCAACCTCCCCCTCTACCATGCACTTTCCAAAAGTCCGATACGCCACGTCCTCGTGCGGCACGAGCAGGGCGCGGCCCNNACGTCCTCGTGCGGCACGAGCAGGGGGCCGGCTTCATTGCACACGGCATCGCGAGGTCGACCGGAAAGCCGGGCGTCTGCTTCGCCACGTCCGGGCCGGGGGCGACCAACCTGGTCACCGCCTTGGCCGACGCAAAGCTCGATTCCGTCCCACTCATCGCGATCACCGGTCAGGTCCCCACCTCGATGATCGGCACCGACGCCTTTCAGGANNCACCAAGCACAACTTTCTCGTCAAGAGCGCCGAACAGTTGCTCACCATCATCCCCAGGGCCTTCAGCATCGCCCTCTCGGGCCGTCCCGGCCCCGTCCTCATCGACGTCCCGAAGGACGTCCAGCTTGCGGAGATCGACGTGGGGCATTGGCCGGCGCCGGGGGTGAAGGCGGCGCTTCCCGCAATCGACCGCGCCGCGGTTACCGATGCGGCCTCCATGATCGCCCGCGCCAAAAGACCGGTGATTTATGCCGGAGGCGGCGTGGTCGGGTCGGGATGCCACGGCCCGCTCTATGACCTGGCGAAAAAGAACGGCATACCCGTGGCCCTTACCCTCATGGGTCTCGGCACCTTTCCGCCCCATGACCCCCTGTACCTCGGCATGCTGGGCATGCACGGCTCTCCCCTGTGCAATACCGTCCTCGACGAAGCGGACCTTGTCCTCGCTCTCGGCGTGAGGTTCGACGACCGCGCCGTGGGCCGGGCGGACGAGTTCTGTCGCAGGGCCGGGATCATTCACGTCGATGTCGATGCCGCCGAGATCCACAAGATAAGAAGGGCCGACCTGCCGATAGTGGGGGACCTGGGCACCGTAATAAGCGCGTTGTTGCCCATGGTCGCGAGCGACGGGCGGGATGCGTGGCTTTCGAGGATATCGGCACTCAAGGCTGCCCTCCCCTGCGGCCCGAATCCACGAAACGGCGGCCTCCATCCCATCGATGCCATCAAAACGGCCCATTCCCTGGCTCCGGCCGACGCTATCGTCTGCACCGACGTGGGACAGCATCAGATGTGGGCGGCGCAAGGTTATCCTTTAGCAAAAGCGGGGACCTTTCTCACCTCGGGCGGCCTCGGCACCATGGGTTTCGGCCTTCCCACCGCCATAGGCGCGGCGCTGGCCAACCCCGGCCGCCGCGTCCTGTGCATAAGCGGCGACGGCTCGTTCCAGATGAACATTCAGGAACTGGCCACACTCGCCGAACTCGGTCTCCCGGTCACCATATTGCTCTTTAACAACGGTCATCTCGGCCTCGTGAGGCAGCAGCAGGAGCTGTTTTATGAAGGGAATTACATCGCCTCCCGGTTCGACCTGAAGCTGGATTTCGCAGCCATCAGCCGGCAATTCGGTATTCAGGGCTTTTCCGTGAAACAACCGGAATCCATAACGGACGTTCTAAGAGAGGCTTTATCCCACGACGGCCCGTCGCTGGTGGACATACCGGTGCATCACGAGGAAAAGGTCTTTCCCATGGTGGCGCCGGGCCGGGCGAACACGGAGATGATCGGAATCGATCTGTGAATATGGCACCTACCCTTTCGGCCTGTGCCGTAGTATATTAAGTGAAAGAGCATCTCCAAGGAGGGTGAATAATGAAACGCTTGCTTCTGATCGGTCTGCTTGCGGTGCTGGCTGTCTCGATGACGATGGCCGTCCCGTCATATTCACGGGCGCACGGGGGATGGGGCGCGGGGTGGTTTGTCGGCGGACTTGCCTTGGGCACGGCGTTCGGCGTTGCAGCGAGACCTTACTATTACTCTCCTTACTATCCGCCTTACTATTACTATCCGCCGCCCGCGTACGCCTATCCTGCGCCGGCGTATGTATACCCGCCTTCCGGCTACGTCTCTCAGCCCGCCCCTTCGTACGCCGCGCCTTCACCGTCTCAGCAGGCTCAAACGCGCCCGAGCGGCGATGGTGAGTGGGTGACCGTACCCGGTCAGGATGTCAACGGCACGTGGGTCCCCGAGCATAAAGCCTGGGTGCCGAGGGGCAAGTAGCGCTTTTTCCCTTGAAAGGGCACGGGGTTTTCTTGTGCGTCCCGGCGCTTGTCAGGCGTAATTGGCGAGCTTTTCGGCCCTCCTGCTGCTGAGGACCTCCGTGGCCTCGGCAGCACGCCCCTCGTCGGCCCGTACCCAGAACAGCAGGCCGCCGGCCAGAACGCCGCTGCCGTAGAACGCTGCAAGCTCTTTAGGCACGCCGAGACCGGCGAGGACATCCCGTAGACTCTCGAGGGGCTTTTCAGGCATCATTCCACCGCCGGTCATGGCTGCCATCCTGCCCGCCATACGGACAGCACCCACGTCGGGCATGATCACGGATCTCCCGTCCAGGACCACACGGTCTATCCCCTGCAAGATCGCCTTTTCTGCCAAAGCCGGCTTGTTCGTCACCCTCAAATTGGCGTCCGACCCCGTCTGTGCGACGGGCTCCCGAAAAATGATATTCATCTCACCCTCGTCGAAGCGCCTGTCAATCAATTGGGCGACAGCCACTTTCGCCTCATCGTAGCTTTGGAACAGCGCAAATATCGTTTTCATCGGCTCCACTCCTTTTTCGCGATGCGGGCCGTCTCTTCCGGTCGATGGAAGATGCGCCCTTGCACGAATGGTCGTCGCTGCCGTGGCATAGCGTGTTTGCCGCAGCTCTTAGGTTGTGTACCGTGCAAGGTTGACGAGCTGGAAACCGCTTAACCCGATTTTACACCCGCCGATTCTCGTCCTGGTGAGCGGCACCCTCGAAGGTCACGGCGTCTCAAGGTCAATATAAGTCTTCCTGAAAAGCTGTCAAGCGCCGGCGGGCCGATAGACGAAGAGATTTCATGCGATGCGGACGGGCCCAGGTCCCCTTATTTCGGCTGGGTAACATCCGGTACGGGCCGTTCGCCCGTCTGGATAAAGGTGTAGTAGTCGGCGACGATCTCGCGGTGGTCGAAGACCATGCGGTCAGGCAGCGTATCGAAGGTGAAGACACGGGCACTTTTCGCATCGTCGGCGGCGGCGAGAATACCTGCGCCCTCGGCGATGTAGACGATGCTGATCCCATGACCTCTCGGGTCCCTCGAAGGCTTCCCGTACGCATAGAACAGCTCCCGAAGCGTCACGTCGAGGGACGTCTCTTCCCGCGCCTCCCTTGCCGCCGCGTTTTCGAGCGACTCGCCCACGTCCACGAATCCGCCGGGCAGGGCCCAGCCGTGAGGCTCGTTCTTCCGCTCGATAAGCACGATCCCGTCCTGGTATTCGATAATGATGTCCGTGGCCACAAGAGGCGTTATAGGTTTTCCCATGATGAGAAGTATAAGCCTTTATGAGGGCCGGGGGCAACTATGAAGCGCCATGCGCGCCGCGGACCGCTCTTCTTTCATCCGACGGCCGATGCTTGAAGACATCGATCATGAGCCGTACTCACCGATTGACATAGCCGGACCCGCTCGTTAGATTAATTGCAACGTCGCGTTCGACAACAATGTGTGAGGGCATGAATGGTCAAAACGTCGGTCATGCGAAAATTTCCCATAGGCGCTGAAGCCATGCGGGAAGGTGGCGTATCGTTCAGAGTCTGGGCCGAAAACCATTCGCGCGTCGCCGTGGTGATCGAGGGCGGCGCCGGCGCGAACCCGCTTCCCTTCCCGCTCGAAAGGGAAGAAAACGATTATTTCGGAGGCGTGGTCCCGGCGGCGGCGGAAGGGACACTCTACCGTTTTCAGGTCGGAGAGGGGCGCACGCTCTACCCTGACCCCGCTTCGCGCTGCCAGCCGGACGGGCCACACGGCCCGTCAAAGGTGATCGACCCCGCCGGCTTCACGTGGAGCGACGGTCACTGGGACGGCGCGGATATCGAAGGATCGGTGATCTACGAGATGCATATAGGGACGTTTACCGCGGAAGGCACATGGAAGGCCGCGGAAGCAGAGCTTGAGGACCTCGCCAGATGCGGCATCACGGTGATCGAGCACATGCCGGTCGCCGATTTCCCCGGTCGCTTCGGCTGGGGGTACGACGGCGTCGACCTCTTCGCGCCTACCCGCCTCTACGGCTCGCCCGACGACTTCCGATCGTTCGTCAACGCGGCCCATCGCCACGGCATCGCCGTCATCCTTGACGTCGTCTACAACCATCTCGGCCCGGAAGGCAACTTTCTTCCCGTATTCTCCGACTCCTATTTCACGGACCGGTACACGAACGAATGGGGCAAGGCCATCAATTTCGACGGACCCAGTAGCGGACCGGTCCGCGAATTCTTCGCGAGCAATGCCCGCTACTGGATCGAGGAATTCCATCTCGACGGCCTGCGTCTCGATGCTACCCAGGTCATCTATGATGCCTCGGCCGAGCATGTCATCGCGCTCGTCACCCGCGCGGTGAGGGAGGCGGCGGGGACACGGCGGACAATCGTCGTCGCCGAGAACGAGTCCCAGTGCGCACGCCTCGCGCAGCCGCGAGACCAGGGGGGGTACGGCCTCGACGCCCTCTGGAATGACGATTTCCACCACAGCGCGCAGGTGGCCCTCACGGGCCGGCGCGAGGCATATTACACGGATTATCTCGGCTCACCCCAGGAATTCATCTCGATGATCAAGCGCGGCTACCTCTACCAGGGCCAGCACTACGCATGGCAGCAGAAGCGCCGGGGGACGCCCGCACACGACCTCCCACCCGCGGCCTTCGTCCTCTTCATCGAAAACCACGACCAGATCGCCAACTCGTGCTGCGGCCACAGGGTACACATGCGCGCGAGCCCCGCGCTCGTCAGGGCCATGACCGCCCTTTTCCTGCTCGCGCCGGGAACGCCCATGCTTTTTCAGGGTCAGGAATTCGCTGCCTCGGCGCCTTTTCTCTATTTCGCCGATCTGGCTGGCGATTTTCTTGACGACGTCAGCAAGGGGAGAAGAGAATTCCTCTCCCAGTTTCCGAGTCTCGCAGGTCCCGATTTTCAACCACCGGACGCGGGGAGCCTCTCCACGTTCCTCCGCTGCAAGCTCGACAGGTCCGAACGGGAGAGTCACTCCGGGACATACGCCCTCCACAAGGACCTCCTGAGAATGAGGCGGGAAGACGCTGTTTTCCACGCGCAGAAAAGGGGCGCGGTCGACGGGGCCGTGCTGGCCAAGGACGCCTTTCTGCTCCGTTTTTTCGGCGACCACGGTGACGACCGCCTTGTGATGGTCAATTTCGGCATCGACCTTCTCCTCGCCCCTGCTCCGGAACCAATGCTTGCGCCCCCGGAAGGAAGGGAGTGGAGGCTCTCCTGGAGCAGAGAGGACTACCGGTACGGCGGG
>PLSJ01000091.1 GCA_003165115.1 Syntrophaceae bacterium
CCCGGTGGGACGGCCCATGGAGTGGACGCGAAAGGAGACGTGACACCATGAAACTGCATGCGATATTCTTTGCTCTCTTCCCTGCCTTCGCCACCCTGCTTTTTTCCGGTGCGTCGTACGGGTTCAAACAGGCGGACGTCGACAAGCTCCTAACAACGAAGCAGTGTCCCTTTTGCGACCTCAAGGCCGCCCACCTGAAGGACGCGAGCCTGCCGGAGGCCAGACTCCCCGGGGCCATCGCGTCTGACGCGGAGCTGACGGGCGCGGACCTCTCGCAAGGCAACCTCCGGAACGCCACGTTGGCGCGGGCAAACCTGTCGCGGGCAAACCTGTCGGGCGCCGACCTCTCCAACGCCGGCCTTCGCCGCACCCGGCTCCTGCACGCCAATCTCTCACACGCCAAGCTGCTTGGCGCGGACCTCACCAATGCCGATTTGTCCGACGCCGACTTGACCGGCGCGGACCTGTCGCGTGCGGACCTCACCGGCGCGGACCTGTCGCGGTCGGACCTGTCCGCCGCGATCCTGGCGGGCGCCCGCTGGACCGACGGGACGAAATGTTCCGAGGACTCCACGGGACACTGCACCAAGGCGCCGGCACCGCCTTCGACGGGCGGCATGTTCTAAAAAGACACAGAACTGTCGAGTCGTCGTGAGTCGGCCGACAAAACCGTCGCACGGGAGGCATAGGATTCATCCCGAACCGTGCAACGAGAACGTTAACGTCTCCGCGCACCATATAGTCATAGGGGGACGCAAGATGGTCTCAAGGCCTTCTTGCGTCCCCCGTCACGTATCCCCGTCCTCAATTTGACGGTCCTTGTCAATTACTTTACATCTCTCCGGTGCCTCCTCTCCGCCTGTGCCGAATCGGACCGTCTCAAACCGCCACATTTACGGCTGATGCCGTTATACGCCCTGCGCTGCATTTTTCGGCATGATTGTTGCTGCCTTGAATAGTCGAAGGAGGGCGACAATGACCTCGAAAGCTTACACGGGCGTGCCGGGGGATATGGAGACTCCGGCGGACAAGTCGATCCCCGCAAACTACATGCTGCTCTCAAACGAAGATCTGCGCGGGCTTTTGTGCCTGAGGCTGCCCGACACGACTTTCCTTCCCGTCACCGATGAGACGAGACAGACAATTATCGCCATGCTGGAGATCACGGAAAATGATGAATGAGATGAGCTGCGGGCGTGACCGGGAAGCACCTTCTCCCGTCACCCGTCTCTCGCTATATTAAGACCGGCTGCGGGTCTTTCGCGCTTTGGCGGTGCGGGCGTTGCCTTTCCCGGCCTTGTGGATCACGCGCCGGTCAGCCTTGCTGTGTACGACGTGTCTTGCGAGTCCCGGCTTCGCGTCAAGGCCGATATGGTGTCTCTTACTAGTCTTTAGCGTGACGATATCGTTTTCGTCGTCCGCCGAAAAAGCGGCCTTCTCGCCATCCCTGTTGGCGGCGTCCCGCCTTGCCGAAGCGAACCGCGGGATATAGAGGACCCTTCCCTTCGTAAAAGGCACGCGATCTCCGCCTTCATTCACGAGCATGAGGTCCGAGCGCGAAACCCCGTAGCGCTTCATGATGCCCGCGAGGGAATTACCCTTCCTCACCTGGTATTTCATGACGCCGATGACCTGCCCGCCTTCTTCCATCTCCGCGTCAAGTCTCTCCCTGACCGCGTCGGGATTGGCGCTTCCGGGAAGCGTAATCTGATACTCCTTCCGGTTGGGCGGCGTAATGCCCCTCACGATCGCGGGGTTGAGGGCCTTGACCTCCCCGACGTCCAGAGAGAGGGTGCGGGCGATCCTTCCGAGGGCCACGCCGCCGGGAACGCCGACCTTCATAAGCTTGTAGGCGGGGGAATGGCCGGTATCGGCAAAACCGTACTTTTCCGGATCTTTCGCGATGAGCGCGGCGGCGATCAATTGAGGCACATATTCCTGGGTTTCTTTCGGCAGCGTCTTATATTCCCTCAGCTTCCAGAAGTCTTTCGTATCGTGCCTCGCAATGGCCCTCTCCACCCTGTGTTCTCCGGCGTTGTAGCCGGCCGCGGCGAGATACCAGCCACCGAACCGGTCAAAAAGCTCTTTCAGGTACCGGCCCGCCGCCACCGTCGATTTCTCGAGGTCGCACCGCTCGTCCACCCAAAAATCCACCTTGAGGCCGTACCGCTCGCCGGTCTCGTGGATAAACTGCCAGGGCCCTTTCGCTTTTGCGGGTGAATGGGCCTTCATATTGAAACCACTCTCTATCATCGCAAGATACACGAGGTCCTCGGGGAGCCCGTTCTTCTTGAGGATGCCCCTGATGGTCGGCGCGTATTTCTTTGCCCTCTCCAGCCAGCGCGCAAAGACTTTGCGCCCGGTCCCCGTGAAATATTTTATGTAGAGATTGACCGCGTCGTTAAGGACAACCGGTATGTCGAACCCGTCGGAGAGGCTGGACGCGGCGAGAGACTTCTGCACCGTCTCCAGAATCCTTTTTTCTTCGTCGGTAAGCTCGTTCTTTCCGTATGACGCGTCCCCGCCTGCCTCTTCCCCGTCCTCGTTCCCGATGGTCCGGGACGTCTGCACACTGGAAAAGAAAGGGCTGTCGGGAAGCGCATCGTGAGCCCCCTCGCCCTGGCCGTTCCCAAAACCGACCGGGCAAGACCCTTCCGCGGCCGGCCGGTCCCCCTGGTCCTGCAGACAGAACGCCCGGGGAGGCGCCAGGAGAAGAAGGGAGGCGACCACGAAGGCAATAAAGACGGGCCTTATCATACTCATCACCTATAGGATAGTGGACGCGGCCTCAAGGGTCAAGAAAAAAGGGGCGGAAAGAGACCTTCACACCCTCTTTTTATTATCGTCCTTGCTTCGCACTCCTTAAAGCCGCATCGGAACGCCTGCCCCTGGGATGAAGGTCCTGGCTCCCGCATCATAAACAAGACAAGGGCGCACGCCAGCAACAGGGAGACGATGATGACGACCGCCCAGGGCAGCTCCTGCGGCATTGAGACAACGGTACGCCTTTTTGTCGAAATGCTTCAGGATGCGCTCTTTCATATTCTTCGTCCTGCTCCGCTTTATGCGGATGGAGCCACAGTGTGAACACACGGTTGTCATCTTGCCCCCGCGGGAGGCTCATGGCTGTCGGGTCCCCTGCCCTCATCGCCTTTCCGCGTAATGCGCCGGCACCCTTTTGCCATGCGCCGTCAGGAGGTCCCGATATCCCTGTACGGTCCATGAGAAAATCTCCCCCTTCGGCCTGAAGGTCGGCTCCTCGCGCAGCCCTCCCCATTCCCCCACCCATAGCCAGCTATCTCCTGCCCTCACCCTTGCCTGGCAGTGACTCCTCCAGACAAAGGCGCCCCACAGGAGCCCGTCGAGACAAAGGCCGTAGCAGGCCACCCTCGTCTGGTACCCTTCGGCGGCGTAGCGTTCCGCGTCGACGATCGCCTTCTCACGACACGTAGAGCACGAGGGGCCCGCGAAGAGAGCGAGAATCATCAAGACCGTTGCCAGATGCGTCTTTTTGCCGGTTTTCACGGGCGTCTCCTTGAAACGACACGCGCCGATGGGGGAAGCGTGAAGAAAAAGGAACCGCGTGCGCCGTCAGGCGCGGAAGGTCTCTAAAGAAATTGTGCTTCCGCCGGGATGAAAGACAGGGATGGTGGGGCGGGTTTTTTGACCCTGCATGGGCCGCTCGTGTAATCCACCGGGGAACTCGGGTACGGTGGCGTGGTCCTCCTCTCTTTACGGCGTGCGGGTGGAAAAATACCTGTTATCTATCCTGCGGATGGTTGCAAGGTCCCTCTCTCTTCTAAGGGCTTCCCGGAAACCCTCTTACACCCGCCTTCACCCGCACCACGTAGAGATGAAAAGAATGGGTCGGTCACCTCTTCGACCTCCTGGAAAAGCCCGCGGTAAAGCTCCGCGTGCTCCTGTCTCCTCCTCGTCCATTCCGAAAGATAGGGCAGGCTGACCGTACAGAGGCACGGGCACAACCGCGGCAATCCGCGACCCGTCGCCGAGGAGATGTTCCATTGCATCTGCATCGATATTGAAGTGTTCGTCACAGTCGGCAAAGACGGGCGTGGCGCCGACGGTAATGTGACGGCTCCCCTTTGTCCGGGATAAGTGCCGCTTCACCCGTTATCGGTCGGAAAGGCCTCGTTCCCGTTGACCAGGTGCGTGATCGAATCCCGGTATATCCGCAAAGACCCCTTGACCTTGACGCCTCTGATTGTCCCAAGCCGGTGCCAACGATATACCGTCTTGAGAGAAATGCTGAGGAACAGGGCAACGTCATTTGGTCTCAGAAGAGTTTTGTCGGGCAGGTCCTGATACTTAGAGTTATCCATGATACCTCCGAAGAACAGCGATGGGCTTTGCCTAAGAATGATAAGAAATGAATGAAGAGTTCAAAATGACGTCTTTCTCTTCCACTTGTCAGTCGCCGGTCGCCACCCGGCACTTCTTACACGGCTCTGTTCCTTGTGTCCAGGCGGTAATGAGACACACCAGCCTCTCCGCTTCAAAAGGCTTGAAAAGAAAAGCGGAAGCGCCCCTCTGTATCGCGTCCTCTCTCATACGAACGTTCGCCATACCGCTCATCATGATTACGGGGATGTCCACGTTCTCTCGCCTGATGCCTTCGAGCACCCCAAACCCGTCAGGGGCCTCGCCCAGGTCCACATCCAGCACCACGGCGCTGAACACGGTCAGCCGGAATTTGTCGATCGCTTCCCGGCCGGTAGACGCCACTACCGGTTTGAGGCCGGCTGCCGTCAGCCAGGAAGAAAGCAGGCTCGCAACCACATTGTCGTCGTCAACCAGCAATATCAATGACTCGTCGTTCTTCCTCATAAGGTCCCCCGGATGTGATATTCAGCGAAGCACTTTCCTTAAGCCCGCGGATCGAGGTCACTCTCCTTTTCGCCGAGATTCCGGAAACGGGAGGTTTTGGTTCTGCGCGTGGCGCGCAAGGATAGGCTACCGCCCTGGATAGCTTCTTTAACAACCCTTAAACGTCAGGGTTGCACAAAGACGGGTGCTATCTTCCGGCGCCGGACCTCTGCAACAGGGTCAGGATAGAGCCACGGGTTATTCGCAGCGATTTGTTGATCCTGACACCGTCGACCAGGCCAAGCGCAAACCAACGATAAACAGTCCTCTCGGAGACACGCAGGAACGAAGCTACTTCGCTGGGCCTTAACATGGTCCTCGGCGGCAGTTCGGCTTTGACATTCGGTTCTTCCATGCCGTCTTTTTCCTCTGATCCGAGCATATTGTTCACGATAGAGGAATGATAACATCCGGCGGAAAACCGTGTCTAAGACGCATGGCGTCAATGTCCCTGCTGTCAGAAAAGTTTACATAAAACCGCGATGAGTACGGGACAGACTATGAAGAGGCCGGAAGCGCAGCGATCATCACCCCTGTCCCAATTATAGCAACCGGGAGAGGCTTAGGTGAGCGGCGTTGATCTTCCAAGGGACAAAAGACTGGCGAGGGAGAGGAGAGGAGAGGACCGATGGACGGCCGTCCCTTCGGGACCGGGACGAGGGACGAAAAGGCCCTTTCGTCCTGGTGAGCGAAAGCGGACGGCCGTCCATCGTCCATCGACGCATTTATGATTAATGCCGCGGGCCGGTCTGTCTCCTTTTCCTCTCAGAGACCCGCGTTTTTTCCGCAAGACAGAAAATCGACGACGGAGGTGCGCAGCACTCTGACGGACCTGTTCAACTTGACGCTTTCCATCAGCCCCATGTCACACCAACGATAGACGGTCTTGGCTGACACGCCCAGGTAGGCGGCCACTTCCGCTGCCTTCAATAATCTTCTCCTTGGCATGTCATCCATCGAAACTTCTTTAGTCTCGTCTGCCATTCTTCCCCCCATGGTCACTCTAAGGTCGATTTCCAGCCGTATCGTGTATGTTTCCGTATCCAAAGGGTCTTTGCAAACAGGCATAGGGCAGATAGCCTTTCAGTAACGTTATCACAATTCGGACATGCAGTGAAGGACTTCCCCCATGTCCTCTTTGTGTATCCCCCGACTCCCTTCCCGCCTTCCGCACTTTTTCCCTACCGAACAAGAATTTGCGTTCCTTTCATATAGACTGCCCGGCGCGCGGAATTCTTCCTTAAAATTTCATTTCTTCGCGACAAATTTATAAACCGCTCTCTTTTCAGGCTCCACCATGGCTATTGTGAAAGAAGGGCCCTGCGGGTCCTCTTCGGCCTATACGGCCCTATCGATCCCTGCCGCCATCCTGCGAGCCCGCGTGTTTTTGCCTCTACGTCAGCATTCTTTACAGACCTTGGGGACGCCGGTCAAAGTCGTGGCGGCCCGGCATCTCCTCTATAAAATCGTTGATGCAGTAGTGGCGGAAACCCCCGTGGCGACGTGTGCATGCGGACCGTCAGACCCGCATCGACCGCAAGTGTAAACTCCCTCGACATGCTGCCGTTGACTTTTGCTGCCGCTATAAAAAGACCGGCGCCCGGCCCGCCTGCTCGGACTCGCCCGGAACGGTCCATGCGCCCGCCTCATTTCGGGACGTGGTGTTTGTAAAGGACCGGGACACCGGGCAGGCCAGCACAGGGCCTTTTTAGGAAACCTTATTCCAGCGCCCGTCAGCACGTCGCCTGATATTTCAATGACTTGGACTACCGGCGCCCCATGTGTGCGGGCACCACGTCATCTGGCACACTAATTGTAGATATACGGGTCAAGCGCAGGGACAGTCTGTCAAGGTCACCATCTTACGCGCCCTCTTTAAAGGTCCTGCAAGAAAACAGTCGGGACAAGGCAGCCGTGGAAAGACATTCCGAGGGGGTAGGACACTACTATATGGAGCCTATTATGCGGGCGGAATCTCCAAGTTTGGCGGTCGAGCAGGAAAACCACAGCGAGAACGAGCTCGCGTTGCAGGGTTTTCCGAGGCAGAAGTTGTTTCTTCTCTCCGGCGACCTGGGCTCGATCCTGGCGGCGGGCCTCGTGATGTCCCTGAGCGCCGCCAGTCCCGCGGCGGCCGTATCGTCCCTGCTGACGGTCCTGGTAATCTCGGTCATCTGTTATCCGGCCGCCCTTTATGGGTTCGACATGTACAACGCGGAACGTTCTTTCCGCCATGGAGACATGATAAAGCGGTGCCTGCTGGCCACACTCCTCGGCGGCGCCGTTTCGGCCCTCCTCAGCACGGTGGCCGGAGAATACACTATCGCCAGGGGCCAGCCTCTCCACATGGCGATAGTGTGGGTCCTTTTCGCCGGTTGCCGTTACGCCTACTCGACGCTTTCGCAAACCGCCCTCGTAAAAAAAGCCGTGCTGATCGTCGGCGCGGGCGACACAGGCATGGCGATCTACAACGTCCTCTGCTCCCCGGCCTCGCCTTATACCGTGAAAGGGTTCGTGGACGACGACGACGGGGCGTCGACGGCCTGGGCCTACCCGAAAATAGTGGGCACCACCGACCGCGTCACGGAGCTTGCCGGCAACGCCGGGGCCGCTTCCGTGATACTCGCCATCCCGGGAGACCGGTCGCCCCGGCTTACCAGGAGTATCCTCCGGGCGCGGCTGCAGGGAACGATAATCGAAGAGATGGCGGACGTGTACGAGCGGCTTACCGGCAGGGTCCCCGTGGAGCACATCCAGGACGAGTGGCTCCTGTCCGCGGAAGGGTTCGACATCCTCCATAAAGCATACATCCGCCACGTCAAGCGTTTTTTCGACCTGGTAATATCGGGCTTCCTGCTCCTCCTTACCGCCCCGGTGATCCTGGTCGCCGGCCTCCTCATCCGTCTGGATTCCGCGGGTCCCATCTTTTATACCCAGGAGCGTGTCGGAAAGGACGGAAGAGTATTCAACGTGTACAAGTTTCGCTCCATGAGAGTGGACGCGGAAGAGCACGGCGCCCAATGGGCCGTCGGCGACGATCCCAGGGTTACCCGTGTGGGAAAATGGCTGCGTCTCTACCGCATAGACGAGCTGCCGCAGTTGTGGAACGTCGCCAGGGGCGACATGAGCCTTGTGGGCCCGAGGCCGGAGCGACCCGAGTTCGTGCGCCTCCTGGAGCAGAGGATCCCCTATTACAGCCTTCGTCACTACGTCACACCGGGGATCACGGGTTGGGCGCAGGTTACCTTCAGATACGCGTCGTCGGTGGAGGACGGGCTGAACAAGCTCGAAGCGGACGTTTACTACATAAAGAATATGTCACTTCTCCTCGATCTCAAGATCCTGTTAAAAACCGTAGGGGTGGTCTTCCTCGCACAAGGGTCGCGTTAAGGCCCCTGTACGGCTTCGGGGTCTCCGTGCTGCGGGTATATTTTGCGCCCCGGCGTCCGTGTCGAAAAAACGTCCCTTCTAACTACTTGACATATCTACGCATTCCAGCGGGTTGACGAGCCGCCCCGCTCTGTAGTTAGCTGTTTACCTTGTCCACCCTGGGACAAAATACAGGAAAGATGAGGTAAGTCGTGAAAGATTCAAAGAAACGAACAAATGCATTTGGTGTGGCTGTCGGTTCGCTTGTTGGCTTTGTTTTGGCAATTCTCGTTTGTTCCGCTCCGCTGATGGCGGCGCCTTCCGTCTCCGGTGTCCAGGGCACCGTGGCGAATGGTCAATCAATCACGGTGACCGGGTCGGCTTTCGGCGCAGCCGGACCTAACGTGGTCCTTTTCGACGACTTTGAATTGGGCACAAACGGCAATGCGATAAAGTCGGGCGCAGGGTCGGCGCAGGAAGGCCAGTGGAGTGTCGTTTCCGGCACGCCGACCCCTGTGTACAGCAACGCTTCCTCCGTAAGCGGCTCCCTGGCTTTCAGGGCCAACATGGCTACGTATTGGAGAAACTACGCCGAGGCAAACCTCCCGTCCGGCACTACGCAGGTTTTCTTCTCTTACTGGATGTATCTTCCCGCGGGTAATCAAGTACCGGGCGGCCCATCGAGTCCCAACTGGAAGATTATATGGCTGGGCGGCCCAAGCCACGTTCAGGGATCGGACCTGATAGTCCCCATCGACATGGGGGGTTCGTATGCCGTATCGTGCAACGTCTGTCCTTATTCTTCGAAGGCGCCGTATCTGAACAACCTTACCTTTACCCCCGGAACGTGGCACCGCGTGTGGGCATGGATAATCGGCAGCAGCTCGGGCGGGGGCAAGACGCTCGTCTGGGACATGGATACCGCCGGCGTGCACCAGGAGCTTAATACCGTCAATACATCCAACCTCAACAGCGGCTCCTGGTGGGACGTGTTCGATCTTAACGGGTTCGGGAACCAATCCGCTTCCTATCCCATGTTCGATGACGTCTACATAGCTACCGGCCCCAATGCGGCGGCAAGAGTGGAGATCGGAAACGCAGCGGCGTACACGTCGTGCTCGAACCTCGCAACGGTAACACCCACGTCATGGAGCAACGGGTCGATAGTCGCGACGGTGAGACAGGGCAGCTTCAAGTCGGGACAATCGGTCTACGTCTATGTAACGGACGCGAGCGGCAACGTCAATGCCCAGGGCTACCCTGTGACTGTAGGGTCGGGTAGCTCCACGACCCCGCCGCCTTCTTCGCCGCCCCCGACAACCACCAATCCGCCGACCGTAACCATCACCTCGCCCGCTTCCGGCACGACGACGACGCAGGGCAGCATCGCGCTCAAGGGGACCGCGGGAGAGACCAACGGCAGCATCACGGCGGTCTCGTGGACGAACAGTCTTGGAGGCAACGGGATAGCGACCTATTCTTCCGGAAGCTGGTCGGCCACGGTCTCTTTGGGACAGGGGCAGAACGTGATCACGGTCACCGCCACGGATAACACGGGAAAGACCGCGACCGGCAGCGTGACGGTCACCTATTCGACCTCGACCGGCGGGCGTCACAGGTACGGCCAGGCCGAGGTCCCGACATCGATAACGACCCGGCAGGGTTAAAGGAAAACCCGTGAGGATCGGGGACATGGAGGCTCCACCCGCCGCCATGTCCCCGATCGCTTTAGTGAGCTGCGTCCATCGAAGCGGCCCCGCGCGGGGCGCTTGTCCGTCGCCCATACATCTTACCTCCCTCCTAAAGAATGATTTGCAGACATCGACCGATCCCCCGGCCACGGTGTAGAAAATCTTTACATGTATCGAAACTCTTACAACGGTCCTCACAAGGCATTTTGCGCATTAACCCTGTATCCATAAGCCTTTTTGGGTTCCCGCAAAAAATGTGTTGCATAGTCTTTACAAGCATCCGTTACCTCCTCCCGTGAAGAGACAGATCGTCGAAAACTGAAATGCCCACTGATAATGCGCACCTGGGGGACTGCCCGGCCGATACGCCGGGGCGGGGGTGTCGCGGCACGTTTATTGTAATTATGACCGCTTGATGCCTGCCGGAGACCGGATTTACGAAAGACTGTCCGGCGGGGAATCGACGATGAATGTGTACGAGCCGAGCGTGAAAACCGGAGCATCGGGTGAAAATGCACTGAAGGGTGCAGCGGCGGTAGCCTGGACTTTTTGCCAAGGTCTGGCGGCGCTTATGGAGGGGGTAGCGAGGTAGATATGCGTACGGAGATGCACAAACCGATCATCATGACCGTGGACCTCGAAGACTGGTTCCAGGTGGAGAACCTGCGCTCGGCATACCCCCACGATAGCTGGAACTCCTGCGACCTGCACGTCCCCCTCAATACCCACGTGCTCCTCGATATCTTCGACCACTACGGCGTGCACGCGACCTTTTTCGTCCTGGGATGGGTTGCCGAAAGGTGCAGGGGCCTTGTTCGGGAGATACACACGAGAGGCCATGAGATAGCTTCTCACGGGTATAGCCACCGCCTGCTTTTCGACCTGCCGAAGGGACAGCTCGAACGGGAGCTGCGCACGAGCAAGAGCCTCCTCGAAGATATTACGGGGGCGCCGGTGCGGGGTTTCAGGGCGCCCGGCTTCTCGGTCACCGACGAGCTCCTGGAGCTTCTCCCGGACCTCGGCTATGAATACGATTCCAGCTACAACAACATCTTTCTCAACAAGCGATGCGGCAAAATCGACGGTTGGCGCGTCGGACCGAACGGTGCGCTTACGAAAGGGAAAATAGTGGAGCTTTCTATAAGGAACCTGAAGATCGGTCCTTTTACGATCCCCTGGGGCGGAGGCGGTTACTTCAGGCTCTTCCCGCCCGCGCTTTTCAAGCGGGGCGTGGAGCGCATCCTGCTGGAAGAGGCGCCCTACGTCTTTTATATGCACCCGTGGGAGCTCGATTCCGTCCAGCCCCGGACCAGGGGAATAGGCCGCCTCAACGGCTTTCGCCACTACGTGCACCTGTCGGACACCTTCCACCGGATAAACTATTTCTTCTCCGGGCTGAAGGACTGTAGCTTTATGGGCTGTCACAGGTACCTCCACCAGCCTTCCGTCACGCCGTTGCCGCTCCAGACGGCCCACACGATAAAACCGGCAGCCTTCCGGGAGATGGAGGACGCAGGCCCGATGGAGCAGCATGAGATACATGGCTGAGATCATCTTCTTCGGCTCTCTCGCGGCACTTTTCTATGTTTACCTGGGCTACCCGCTCATCGTCTCTCTCCTGTCCAGGATAAGGCCGAGGCACATCGGGGCCGGGGACAGCTATTTTCCGGCGGTGAGCATCGTCATCGCCGCTCACAACGAAGAGGCATCGATCGCAAAAACCATCGAAAACAAGCTCACCATCGACTACCCCGAAGACCTGCTGGAAATCCTCGTCGTCTCTGACGGCTCGACGGACGGGACCGACGGGATCGCGCGCAGCTACGAAGGGCGCGGACCGGTGCGGTTTATCAGGCAGGAGCCGAGGGCGGGGAAGACCGCCGCCCTGAACCTGGCCGTCCCTCTGGCAAAGGCGGATATCATCGTCTTCTCCGACGCCAATTCCATCTACAGGCGAGACGCCCTGTGTAAGCTCGTGCGCAATTTCCACGACCCCGAGGTGGGCTACGTTACGGGAAAGATGCTCTACGTGGACCCGAAAGGGACCGTTATCGGGAACGGGTGCTCGGCCTACATGCGCTACGAGAACTTCCTGCGGGAGCAGGAGACGGCGCTCGGCTCGGTCGTGGGCGTCGACGGCGGCATAGACGCCATGCGGAAGTCGCTCTACCGGCCCATGGGACCCGACCAACTGCCCGACTTCGTGCAGCCCCTGAGGGTGGTCGAGCAAGGGTACCGCGTCGTATACGAGGCCGGTGCGGTCCTCAAGGAAGACGCGCTCGGCTCGTCCGGGGACGAGTACCGCATGCGTGTCCGCGTCTCTCTGAGGGCGCTCTGGGCGCTGAAGGACATGCGCCACCTGCTCGGGTTCCGCCATTCGGCACTTTTCGCCTGGCAGCTCTGGTCCCACAAGCTCCTCCGGTATCTCTGCTTCTTCTTCATGGCGGGCGCCTACGTGTCGAACCTCCTTATCCTGCCGGGCAATCGGGTCTACAAGACCCTGTTCGTCGCGCAGTCCGTCCTTTACGCGGCGGCACTGCTCTCACCCCTCGCCGAGAAGGCCGGATACAGGTTCCTCTACGTCTTCAACTACTTCGTGCTCATCAACGGCGCCGCCATGCATGCCTTCTTCAAGTTCCTCGCGGGAAAGAGGCAGGTGGTATGGGTCCCGCGGAAAGGATGACGATGACCGGTCCTGCCCGTCAGCCTATGAAAGTCCTTCACGTCATCGACAGCGGCGGCATGTACGGGGCCGAGGTAATGCTCCTCACCCTCATGGAAGAACAACAAAAACAGGGCATGCACGTGGTGCTGGCGAGCATCGGGGAAAAAGGCGGACAGGAGAAGCCGATAGAGCGGGAGGCGCGAAAGCGCGGGCTGCGGGTGTCGGCCTTCAGGATGCGCAAGGGTCCCGATCCGCTCGGCGCCCTGCGGCTCGTCCGCTTTGCCCGAGGCGGCTCGTTCGACATCGTCCATTGCCACGGGTACAAACCGGACATCCTTCTCGGTTTCATCCCCAGCCGTATCAGGAAAGTGCCGGTAGTGGCGACGCTCCACGGCTGGACAAACACGCGACGCCTCTCCCGCATGAGCATGTATGAATGGCTCGACCGCGCCAGCCTGAGATTCATGGACCGGGCCATAGCGGTGAGCCGGGCCGTGCTCGGCCGCGGCAGGATCGACGGCGACGGACGGATAAGGGCAGCGGTGGTCAACAACGGCATCCCCGCCCATGCCGGAGGAACGGTCCCTCTTCCGAAAAACGACCCCATCGGGCTTTTTTGCGGCGCCGGCTTCACGGTCGGGTCCATAGGCAGGCTGTCGGGAGAAAAAGGATACCGGTACCTGATCGAGGCCGTCGGCGTCATGCGGCGGTCTGGGGCGGACGTCCGTCTGGTTATTATCGGCGAAGGCGCCGAAAGAGACGGCCTCACGGACCTGGTGAGCCGACTGGGCCTCGACCCCTGGGTGCTCCTGCCGGGCTACCGGGAAAAGGCATCGGCCTACATGGGTTGTTTCGACGTCTTTGCGCTCTCGTCCCTCACCGAGGGCCTGCCCGTAACCCTGCTCGAGGCGATGCGGGCCGGCATACCCGTGGTGGCGACATCGGTGGGAGGCATCCCCGAGGTGATGGGCCTGACAGGCGCGGGCCTGATGGTCGATGCGGCCGACAGCCGCGGCTTCGCGGATGCACTGGACCGGTTGTACAACGACCGCGCATTGAGGGCCGAACTCGGGGCAAGGGGCAAAGACGCCATATACGGCCGCTATTCGAGCGAGATCATGGAAAGGCACTACCACGAGACGTACGCGGATGTGCTCGGGAGAAAGACGACACGTGGAAACCCGGCCGGAGCGCAAGGGCCCGGCCTTCAAAAACCAGTACCAGCAGGAGGAATCGGATGAAAAGAATACTGGTCACAGGCTCACAGGGATATATCGGGACAATACTGGTCCCCGTACTGCTCGCGGGGGGCTTTGAGGTCATCGGCCTCGACACCGACCTCTACGAGCGGTGTACGTTCAAGGAAGGCATGGCTGATATCCCCCTCATTCGAAAAGATGTCCGCGACGTCGTGCCTTCGGACCTGCGGGGAATCGATGCGATAATTCACCTCGCCGCCCTCTCGAACGACCCGTTGAGCGATCTCAACCCCGACCTCACCTTCGAGATCAATTACAAGGCTTCGGTCCGCCTGGCCCGGCTCGCAAAGAGGTCGGGAGTCAGCCGCTTCGTCTTCTCTTCGTCGTGCAGCACCTACGGGGCGTCGGGGGACGAGATGCTGACCGAAACGGCCTCTTTCAACCCGGTAACCCCCTACGGTGAATCCAAGGTCTTCGTGGAAAGGGACGTAGCGGCCCTCGCGGATTCGGCATTCAGCCCCACCTTTCTCCGGAATGCGACGGTGTACGGCCTCTCCCCCAGGATGCGCTTCGATCTGGTGCTGAACAACCTCGTGGCCTGGGCGTTCACCAAGGGCCTGGTGTACCTCAAGAGCGACGGCACCCCCTGGCGGCCCATCGTCCACGTGGAAGACGTTTCGCGCGGCTTTTTGGCGGTCCTGAAGGCGCCGCGTGAGACCATCCATAACCAGGCGTTCAACGTGGGGAGCAACGGCGAAAACTACCGGATCAGCGAATTGGCGGATATGGTGAAGGAGACCGTCCCCGGTTGCCGCATCGAATTCGCGACCGACGCGGGCCCGGATAAACGGTGTTACCGGGCGGACTTCACGAAGTTCGCCGAGACGTTCCCCGGCTATACGCCACGATGGACGGCGCGGCAGGGTGCAAGCGAGCTTTATACGGCGTACCGGAAGACAGGGCTCGACCTCGATGACTTCGAGGGGCCCCGCTTCAAGCGCATCGAGCACATAAAGAAGCTCCTGGCCGCCGGGCGCCTGGACGGCAGCCTCAGATGGACCGAACCGACCATGTCCTCCTCGACGTGGCACGCACCGGCAGCTATTAACCAGTAAATCACCCTTACATAAGGAGGTCAGACACATGATTTTCACGGAAACGAAATTAAAAGGCGCATTTATCGTCGATATAGAGCGCAGGGAAGATTCCCGCGGGTTTTTTGCCAGGGCGTTTTGTCAGAACGAGTTTAAGGCGCAGGGCCTCAAACCGATCATCGCGCAGGCGAACGTGGCCTTCAACCATCTGAAGGGCACGATGCGGGGGATGCATTTCCAGTACCCGCCGGCGGCCGAGACAAAGTTCGTGCGCTGTACGCGGGGAGCGATCGTCGACATCATCGTGGACCTTCGCCCGGAAAGCCCCACCTATCTCGAACACGTGGGGGTCGAGCTGACCGAGGATAATCATCGCGGTATCTACGTCCCGGAACGCTTTGCCCACGGGTATCAGGTGCTGCGGGACAAAACGGAAACGAGCTATCAGGTGGGCGAGTTTTATGCACCCGGCGCCGAGAGCGGCCTGTCCTATAACGACCCCCGTCTTGGTCTTGAGTGGCCTTTGCCCGTCTCCGTCATATCGCAGAAGGACCAGGAGTGGAAACTCCTGGACGAGATCGAGTCCGAGCTGAAAGACAGGATGGACATCCGTGCAGGCAGGATTGTCTATCGTCCATCAGACCTGCGGTCCGGGAAGCCGGGACCTGAAAGCCGCGCGTTATAAGGAGGCGACCACCCATGATTTTGGTTGATACCGCGTTAAAGGAACGGGAGAAACAGGGAAAGCCCATCCGCGTCGCCATGATCGGCGCAGGATTCATGGGACAGGGACTCACGAACCAGATCGTCAACAGCTTTCCCGGTATGCGGATGGCAGCCGTGCAGAACAGGCATCCGGAAAAGGCTTTCCACGTGTACCGGTATGCCGGGGTGGAAGACATTGTCGAAGTGGCCACGCAGGCTAAAGCGGATAGCGCAATTCGCGCGGGAAAAGGGGTCGTCACGGAGGACGCCCTTCTCCTGGCGAGGTCCGAAGAAATCGACGTGCTGCTCGACGTGACCGGCTCGGTGGAATTCGGGGCGAACGTCGTCATGGAGGCGTTCCGGCATGGGAAAGACGTGGTCCTGGTGAACGCCGAGTTGGACGCCACGATAGGCCCCATTTTGCAGGTCTACGCGAAAAAGTACGGGGTCATCATGTCCGCGTGCGAGGGGGACGAGCCCGGCGTGGAGCTGAACCTTTACCGCTGGGTCAAGGGGCTTGGTCTCACCCCGCGGGTGCTCGGCAACGTGAAGGGCCTCCAGGACCCGTACCGGAACCCCACGACACAGAAGGGCTTCGCCGAGCGGTGGGGCCAGAACCCCGCCCTGGTAACGAGCTTCGCCGACGGCTCGAAAATCAGCTTCGAGCAGACCATCGTGGCAAACGCGACGGGGTTTTCGGTAAAGTCGCGGGGGATGTCCAGGGGCCTCGAATACCACGACGACGTCATGAAGATAGGGACGCTCTACGATATCGACGAGCTGCGCGGGCTCGGCGGCATTGTGGATTACGTGGTCGGCACACCGATGACGAAGGTCTATTGCCTGGCCGAGCATACCGACCCCAAGCAGCAGCATTACCTGAACCTGTACAAGATGGGCGAAGGGCCGCTCTACTCATTCTTCTCCCCCTACCATCTCGTTCACTTCGAGACACCCAACGCGATAGCCCGTGTAGCGCTGTTCCGCGATTCCGTCGCCCCGGCCCTCGGCGGGCCCGTGGTCGAGGTCTGCGCCGTTGCGAAGCGCGACCTCAAGGCGGGCGAAGTGCTCGACGACTACGGGATGTACATGACCTACGGCGAGGCGGTGAATGCCGGCGAGATGTGCGAAAAACGGTATCTCCCGGAAGGCCTGGCGGAAGGCTGCGCACTCAAGTCTGACAAGAAGAAAGACGAGGTGCTCACCTATGACGACGTCGAGCTGCCGCCCAGCCGTCTGGCGGACAGGCTTCGCGCGGAGCAGTACCAGCACTTCCGTGGGGAGACCTGGCTGCAGGAGCTTGTCAAGGCTTAGCCGCACTCGTCGAAGCATTCCAGGGGCCAACACGGGTTCTTCCCCGACAGTAAGGAGCTTTCATGCGCACAGTATTCTCCAATCCGGACAAATCCGACCAAATCAAGCGATACTGGAGCGACCGCGCGAGGGCCACGGAACCCTCGTCGGCCCAGGCTACCACCTACGACGTGTTTCTGCGTAGGCTCGAAATTTCCACCTTGAAGGAGAAACTTGAGGCCGCGTCCCTGCCCGACGGATCCACCGTGGTCGATTTGGGCTGTGGCGACGGTTACACGACGGTAAGCCTCGCCGCGGAGTTCCCGACAGTCCGTTTTATCGGCATAGACTGGAGCGAGGAGATGCTGGCCCTCGCCAGGCAAAAACTTCTGACCCTGGAGGCGCCTCCCGGCACGGTCTCATTTCGGCTCGGGGACATCCGGCATCTGTCGGCCGACCTTCACTCCGGGAAATTCGAAGTCTTCCTGAGCGTGCGCAGCCTGATAAACCTTACCTCTTCCGAGGAACAGTACGATACGATAACGCAGATCGCGGAGCACCTGACTCCCGGCGGTTATTATTTCGGCATAGAAGACTTTCTCCAGGGACAAAGGAATTTTAACCACATGCGCGCCGCCATGGGACTTCCGGAACTCCCGGTACGATGGCACAATCATTTCTTCGACGAAGAAATATTGCTGGCGGAGACCCGGAACCTGTTCGATCCTGTTGCGCTGGAGAGCTTCTCCAGCTCGTACTTCCTCGCGACGCGGGTCATCTACTCCGCCGGTTGCCACCTTATGGGCGTCGAGCCGGACTATTTTCACCCGATCCACCGGACGGCCGGAATGCTCCCGGCTATTGGCGACTTCAGCCCGATCAAGCTTATATGTGCGCGACGAAAGCTTTGCAAGGAGGCACTATGCGCATCCTAGTTACCGGTCACAAAGGCTACATCGGCACCGTGATGACACCCATCCTGCTCGACGCCGGCCACGAGGTCATCGGTCTCGACAGCGGCCTCTTCCAGGGTTGTGCGTTCGCTCCCGGCTTCCGCGACGTTCCCGAGTTGGCGCTGGACCTTCGGGACGTGCAGCGGAGACACCTGGAGGGGTTCGACGCGGTCATTCACCTCGCGGCGCTCTCCAACGATTCGCTGAGCAACCTCAACCCCGAAGTCACGTACGACATCAATCACGCGGCCTCTGTCCGCCTCGCGCAGATCGCCAAGGACGCCGGCGTGCGGCGTTTCCTCTTCTCCTCTTCATGCAGCCTCTACGGCACGGCGAACGGCGAGCGCGTCAAGGAGTCGGCCGGGCTCGACCCGGTCTTGCCCTACAGCATCACGAAGTTCCTCGTCGAACAGGACGTGGCAAAGCTGGCCGACGAGACTTTTAGCCCGACGTTCCTCAGGAACGCCACGGCATACGGCGTTTCGCCGCGGTTCAACGTCGAGCTGGTACTGAACAACCTCGTGGCATGGGCCTGCACAAAGGGCAGCCTCTATATCAAGAGCGACGGCTCCGGCTGGCGTCCGACCGTCCACGTGGAAGACATCTCACGCGGATGGCTGGCGGCCCTGGAAGCGCCGCGCGAGGTGGTCCACAACCAGGCGTTCAACGTGGGCCTGACCGAGGAGAACTACAGCATCCGCATGCTGGCCGAGATCGTCCAGGAGGTTGTCCCGGGCGCGCGCTTCGAGTACGCGAAGGACCCCGCCCCGACCACGCGCTCCTATCGGGTGGACTTCGGGAAGATCCAGAGCCTCCTGCCTGCGTTCAAGCCGCGGTGGAACGTGCGAAAGGGCGCGGAGCAGCTCTACGCCGCCTACCGCGACGCCGGTTTCGTGTTCGAGGACTGCGAAGGGCCGCGCTTCAACCGGGTGGTCTGGCTGAAGCAGCTCCTCGCCGCCGGCCGGCTCAACCCGGCGCTGCGCTGGATAGCCTGAACGTGCTCACGGCTCGGTTAAGGGGAGGGCCGTTGGTCAGCGTGGTGACGCCGGTCTACAACGCGGAACCATACCTGGCAGGGTGTATAGAGAGCGTGTTGAGCCAGTCCTACACGAATTACGAATATATCATCGCGGACAACCGCAGCACCGACGGCTCGCTCGACATCGCCCGGAGCTACGCGAGGAAAGACGCACGGATTCGGGTCATCGGCTACGACGTCTTCGTGGACCATATTCAAAATCATAACCGCGCGTTGGGGCTGATGTCCGACGAGAGCGCATACTGCAAGATCGTGCAGGCGGACGACTCGATTTTTCCGGAATGTCTTTCGAAGATGGTGGCGCTGGCCGAGTCCGAACCCTCGGTCGGCATCGTCAGCTCATACGGTATTTTCGGCACCGAGGTCCACAACCTCGGCCTGCCGTTTCCCCGGCGCGTCTTATCCGGCCGGGAAGCCTGCCGTCTGCACCTTATCGACGGGGTCTCTTTCTTTGGCACGCCGACGACCATCCTGGTCCGCGGCGATATCGCAAGAAGACGCTCCCCTTTCTTTTGCGAAGGGAGCTACGACCCGGACAGCGACGCGTGCTACGAAATACTGCAATACAGTGATTTCGCCTTCGTGCACGAGGTCCTGTCTTTCGTGCGGAGGGACAACGAGTCGGTAACCTCTGCCCGTCGCCGGTTCAACCCCGGCCTTTTGAGCGCTTTTGCCGCTCTCCACAAATATGGCGGCGCCTATCTGGACAGGGATGAGCACGCCCGGCGTTACAAGCGCCTCAAGGACGAATATTTCGGGTTCCTGGGACGCGAGTACTTGCAAAACCGTGACCCCGGCTTTTGGGCCTATCATCGGCAAGGACTCGATCACATCGGGTATCCGCTGAGGAAACGGGAATTGGCCCGGTATGCCCTGCGCCGGATTTTCGGCTGAACGGCGCCTGTTTAGAACAAGAAATTCTTTACTCCAGGAGGAGATGCCCATGAAAGTAGTGCTTTTTTGCGGCGGCCTCGGAACACGATTGGGTGAATTGACGGAGGACGTGCCGAAACCGATGGTGAAGATCGGGTACCGGCCCATACTCTGGCACCTTATGAAGTACTACGCCTATTACGGCCACAAGGACTTTATTCTTTGCCTCGGCTACAAGGCCGACAAGATAAAAGACTATTTCCTCAACTACAACGAGTGCCTTTCGAACGACTTTACCCTGCTGAACGGCGGCAAGGACCTGCGCCTGGAGAACTGCGACATCGCCGACTGGAAGATCACCTTCGCGGACACGGGCCTGCGGTCGAACATCGGCCAGCGTCTCAGGGCGGTCGAAAAATACCTGGACGGTGACGAGGTGTTTCTCGCCAACTATTGCGATGGGCTGACGAACCTGTATCTGCCGGACATGATAGATTTCTTTACGAAGAGCGGCAAGATAGCCTCCTTCCTCTGCGTGAAGCCCTCGCAGAGCTTTCACGTGGTCTCCCTGGGGAACGGCAATCTCGTGAAGGACATCCAGTATGTGGCCAATACGGACATCATGATAAACGGCGGCTATTTCGTCTTCAAGAGAGAGATATTCCAGTATATCAGGGATAAGGAAGAGCTGGTCGAGGAGCCGTTGAAGAGGCTGATCGAGAAAGACCAGCTCCTCGGGTACAAGTATGACGGCTACTGGTGCATGGATACCTTCAAGGAGCACCAGGAGCTGAGCGACATGTATGGAAGCGGCTGCGCGCCGTGGGAGGTGTGGAAGGTCACCGAAGAAGGCCGGAGCAGGGAAGCGGCGCATGCTTAGGCTCAATTTCGAAGGGGGCAACGGGTCGCCCCGAAAGGTCCTGTGCCTCGGCGCGCATGCGGACGATATAGAGATCGGCTGCGGCGGCACCCTTTTGCGGCTCTGCGACGAACGCGACGACGTGGAAGTCCGATGGGTCGTCTTCGCCGCGTCCGGGCCGAGGGTGGCGGAAGCACGGCGCAGCGCCTCCCTCTTTCTCGAAAAGGCGTACCGGAAGAACGTCACCCTAAAACATTTCAAAGACGGCTTTTTCCCTTATCAGGGCGCACGGATAAAAGAGTATTGCGAAGAGCTGAAGGCGTCCTTTTCTCCCGACCTGATCCTCACCCACTACAGGGGCGACCTTCACCAGGACCACCGCTTCATCTCGGAAGTCACGTGGAACACGTTCCGGGACCACCTTATCATGGAGTACGAGATAGTCAAGTACGACGGCGACCTGGGAAACCCGAATTTCTTCGTCGGTCTCGATACGGAGACATGCCAAAGGAAGATCGACGCCCTCCTGAGCTGCTTCACGACTCAGCATGCGCGGACGTGGTTCTCGGAGGAGACGTTCCTCTCTATCCTGAAGCTCCGGGGCATCGAATCGAACGTGCCGGGCAGGTATGCCGAGGGCTACTATTGCCGGAAGATGGTTTTCTAGAGATCGAACAAAAACTGTATCGCACATAAAGGGGGTAATCATGGCACAACTGCAACAACCTGAGTGGGTTTACTTTGGCGGAAAGATGAGGCGATGGGACGAGGCCGTCCTGCATATCTCGACCGAGGCCGTCACCAGGGGCCTGAATGTCTTCGAGGGTCTCAAGGGCTACTGGCAGGAAGACGGGGCGCGGTTCGGCATAGTCGCGATGCCGCGGCACTTCAGTCGGCTGCAGCGCTCGGCCCGGCTGTTGCACATCCCCTTCGAGACAAGCTACGCAGACTTCGAGCGCGCGTGTCACCAGCTCGTCCGGGCGCTCTACGAGCCGGAGAGGGACATGTGGGTCAGGGCCACCCTCTACGTGATCGAAGGCCATTGGGGCGAGGGCACCGTGGCCGACCTTGTCCTGACCGCATACCATCAGGGCAAAGCGGCGCCCGCCCCGATCGATATCGGCGTCAGCACCTGGCAGAGGGCTACCGACAACGTACTGCCTCCGAGGATAAAGACGAGCACCAATTACCAGGTGGCGCGCCTCGCGCGGATAGAGGGACGCAGCCGGGGCTACTCCGAGATGGTCCTGCTGAACCAGTGGGGCCGCGTCGCCGAGGCGACCGGCGCGGGCGTGCTCCTGGTGAGGGAGGGGAAGGTCATTACCCCGCCGGCCTCCGAGGGGGCGCTGGAGAGCATCACGACCGAGATCATCGGGGACATCTGCGCGTCGATGGGCATAGAGTTCATCGTCAGGCCGGTTGACCGGACGGAGCTTTACATCGCCGACGAGGTCTATCTCGCGGGCACCCTTGCGGAAATAACCCCCGTCCGCAGCGTCGACGACTTTTCGCTGCCTGCGGAGAGCCCCGTCCTCGGCCGGGTCGCGGCCCGTTACAGGTCGGCCGTCCGTGGCACTGATCCGCATCCCGCTATCGATCTTTCGGTAATCGCCGCCAAAAAGGCCCCGACCGACGAGGTCGGGCGGGCGCATGCCCCGCTCAACGCCCCTTCCTTCTTATGAGGGTGCGGTCGCGGGCGTCCCGATAACGGACCTTATCCTATTCAGTCCCGCCGGAGATATGACATGATCGAATCGATTCGCGAACTCGTCAAATATCGTGAGCTGCTCTACATGATCGCCTGGAGAGACGTGCGCATAAAGTACAAGCAGTCGGTAATGGGGATCATCTGGGCCGTGCTAATGCCGATAATTATCGTTTCGGCGGGGATACTCGTCAAGTACGGCCTCGCCCTGGTCTCACACAAGCCTATCAATCTTTCGGACATCGGGACGGTTTCGGTGAAGGCTATC
This sequence comes from Syntrophaceae bacterium, assembly GCA_003165115.1. Lineage (GTDB taxonomy): Bacteria > Desulfobacterota > Syntrophorhabdia > Syntrophorhabdales > WCHB1-27 > BOG-1155. Next base: position 22,595 of record PLSJ01000091.1, read on the forward strand.
CCCTGGGCGTTTTTCATCGCCTCGATCCGCTTCTCCACGAACAGCCTCGTGGGAAATGCAAACCTCGTGACGAAGATCTATTTCCCCAGGTCCGTCTTTCCCATTGCCTCGATCCTCTCGCAGTTGTTCGACTCCGTCATCGCCGCATGCTTCCTGGCCGCCATGCTGCTCGTCATGCAGGTCGGGATAAGCGTCTACATACTGTTCGTCCCTTTCCTCCTGGCCCTGCTTGTGCTGCTGGCCACGGGCATAGGCGTACTCCTCTCCGCGATGAACCTCTTCTTCAGGGACGTAAAGTACGTGGTGGAGGTGATCCTCACCTTCGCCATCTTTTTTACCCCCGTGTTCTATGACGTGTCGATGTTCGGGAAATGGGAAGAGCTGCTGATGCTCAATCCCGTGGCCCCCATTCTCGAAGGGCTCAATTCCTGCGTGATCCTCCACGCTATGCCCAGGATGGATTGGCTGATGTACAGCGCCGGGGTATCCGTATCGGTATTCGTCCTGTCTTTTCTTCTCTTCAGGAAACTGGAACCTCTCTTTGCCGAAAGGGTTTAGGGTGACATTATGACCGATGTAGTCCTCGAAATGGACCATGTATTCAAAAAGTTCAAGAAAGGCGAGGTATACGACTCCCTGCGGGACCTCATACCCGCCTTGTCGCGACGGCTCTTTGGGGGCGCCGGGAAGCTCCCCTTGAAACAGAATGAGTTCTGGGCGCTGGACGACGTCTCGTTCGGCGTGGCCCCGGGGGAGGC
>PLSJ01000426.1 GCA_003165115.1 Syntrophaceae bacterium
CCTCGTCTCTTTCCCGGTCACGTAGGTCCCCCCGTAACTCAGGGCGGTACCGGACGGGAAAGTCCGCACGAAGGAGACATGGGAGGTCCACTTCATGACGGGCTTCAGGGCAAGCCGCTCCCGCAGGGCCTTGCCGGGATAGGAGCCATAGAGCATAATACCCGGCCTCACCATGGTAAAGTGGGCCTCCGGGTAATTGCAGATGGCGCCGCTGTTCGCCATATGCACGAATTTGGGCTCGATCCCGTTTTTTTTCAGCAGGTCCAGGCTTTCGGTGAAACGGGCCACCTGCCGCAACCCCCGGTCGTCCCGGATCTCCGAGGCGGGGAAATGGCTCATCACGCCTTCGATCTCGACCCCCCGCAATCTCTTGAGCCTGCGTACCAGGCCGTCCATCTCGTCTGTCCCGAAACCGAGCCGGCCCATGCCCGCGTCGATCTTCAGATGCGCCTTCAGGGGCCTCGGCCCCGTGAACGCCTCGACCCTTTCCAACACGTCAAAGGTGCCGACGGCGGCGGTAAGGTCGTAGTCGATGAGGGTATCGAGCCGCTCCCAGGGCATCACCCCGGCAAGCACGAGGATAGGCGCGCGGATCCCTTCTTCACGAAGCTCCTTGCCCTCAGCCATGCTCGAAACCCCGAAATAGGCCGCACCGAGGGACTCAAGCCGGCGCCCCACCGCCACGGCCCCGTGACCGTAAGCGTCCGCCTTGATGACGCACAGAAGCGTCGCGGGCGCCCGCACCAGGCGTTGGATGGTCCGGTAATTCTCCTCCACGGCGCCGAGGTCGATCCACGCTGAAGTCCTCAGCCTCCCCGGTCCATTCGGCCCTACTTCATCGAACATCCCTTATCTCCCACACGCGCCCGTCAGCACACGATCCCCGTACTTACGCCCAACGGGTGCGAGGCACGATACTTAACCGGGTCGAGCCGCAGATAATCAAGAGTTCTTGATCTTCCTGAACACCCGCCGGAAGGTCTCGACGGTCTTCTCGACCACCCCGTCGTCGTGGGCCAGCGTCAGGAACGCCGCCTCATACTGGCTCGGGGCGAAGAAAATGCCTTCATCCAGCATCGCCTTAAAGAATGCTTCATAGAGACGGCGGTCTGAAGAGACCGCGGTTTCGTAATCGACGACGTCGCGATCGTTGAAAAAACCGGTGAACATGGCGGTTGCGCTGTTTATGGTGTAGGCCACCCCTTCTTCGCGGGCGGCCTCCGAGACGCCATTCCCAAGCCTTTCCAGTCTCGCCCGGAGCAGGTCGTAGGGCATCTCTTCCTTGAGACGGGTCAGGGTGTAAATGCCCGCCCTCACCGCGACGGGGTTGCCGGAAAGGGTGCCGGCCTGGTACACGCCGCCGAGTGGGGCAAGCTTCTCCATCAATGCGCGGCTCCCCCCAAAGGCGCCGATAGGGAACCCGCCCCCTATGATCTTTCCGAGGCAGGTCAGATCGGGCCGCACGCCGTACATCTCCTGTGCGCCCCCATAGGCCACCCTGAAGCCGGTAATCACCTCATCGAACACCAGGAGGATACCGTGCCTGTCGCAGAGGTCCCGCACATCCTGGAGAAACGTCTCCCCGGGGAGGACCAGCCCCATGTTGCCCATGAGGGGTTCCATGATAAGGCACGCGATATCTTTCCGGTCCTTCACGATCCGCCACACCGTATCGATGTGGTTGAAGTCGGCCACCAACGTGTGCTTCGCCAGGTCGGCGGGTATCCCCTCGCTGTCCGGCACCCCATAGGTGGCCAGACCCGATCCGGCCTTGACGAGCAGGCTGTCCACGTGCCCGTGGTAGCAACCCCTGAATTTGATGACGCCCGCCCTGCCCGTCGCGCCGCGGGTCAGCCTGACGGCGCTCATGGTCGCTTCCGTGCCCGAACTGGTGAGACGCACCATCTCCATCGACGGGAAGGCGTCGACGATCATCCGCGCAAGGACCGGCTCATAGGGGTGACAGGCGCCGAAGCTCGTCCCGTCCATGACCGCCGCCTGCGCCTCCCGGACCAGGCCTGCGTCCGCATGGCCGAGTATGATCGCGCCCCATGAAGAGACAAAGTCGAGGTAGGTGTTTCCGTCGACATCAAAGAGGCAGGGGCCTTTTGCATGGTCCACGTAAAACGGCTTGCCCCCCACCGAGAGAAAAGCCCGCACCGGGCTGTTCACCCCTCCGGGAATGAGAGCGACGGCCTGATCGTAAAGCTCCTCCGACTTCCTTCTGTTCATGCTCCTTAATTCTACTGTTGCGGGCAGCCGCTTTCAAGGAAAATATGTCCCTTCGGGAAGACGGGCGCACTTGCGGGGGCCCTCTCTCCACTTTTTTAAATTCCACTATTAATTTGAGAACTTCTATGATATATTATCCCTGCTACTTTCAGCCTCTCAGCTTTCCCATTGTTCAACCTTACGGATGGCCGATTGCCGGGCGGACGGAGCGGCCAGAAACTATTTCAAGGAGAGCTATGCAAAGCGCAACGTTTAACGAGTTGGATTTGTCGACAGAGATGCAAAAAGCAGTGGCGGACATGGGATTCGAGACGCTTACACCGATCCAGTCGGAGACGATCCCTCTTATACTGGAGGGAAAAGACGTGATCGGTCAGGCGCAAACAGGCACCGGCAAAACCCTTGCCTTCGGGCTTCCCCTCATCGAGATGCTTCCGCGAAAGGGAATTTGGACGGAAGCGGTCATCCTCTGCCCCACGAGGGAGCTTGCGGTCCAGGTTGCCGAAGAGCTGATGAGGCTCGCAAAATACAGGAGAGACCTTCATATAGTGCCTGTCTACGGTGGTCAGCCCATTCAGAAGCAGTTGATGAGCCTGAAGAAGGGCGCGCGGATCATCGTCGGCACGCCGGGACGCGTCATGGACCATATGCAGAGGGGCACGCTCCGGTTTGATAAGGTACGCATGGTCGTTCTCGACGAGGCGGACAAGATGCTCGATATGGGGTTCGTCGACGACATGAAGACAATCCTCTGGGCCATGCCGGACGAGCGCCAGACGCTCCTTTTCTCCGCGACGATGCCCCAGTCGATCATGGACCTGGTGAGGAAATTCCAGAGAGACCCGCAGGTGGTCAACGTGGTAGGGGAGCATATGACGGTGCCCGAAGTGGAGCAGACCTTCTTCGAGGTAAAACCATGGATGAAGCTGGATACGCTCTGCCGGCTTATCGATACGTATACACCCACGTCATCCCTGGTCTTCTGCAATACGAAGAGACGGGTCGACCAGATCGTCAAGGACCTGCAGAGCAGAGGGTACATGGCGGACAGCCTGCACGGAGACATGACCCAGGCCCGCCGCGATCACGCCATGTCGAAATTCCGCAAGAAAACTCTCCGCATACTCGTGGCGACCGACGTCGCCGCCCGGGGCATCGACGTGAACGACATCGAGGCGGTCATCAATTACGATATACCCCAGGATGACCAGTATTACGTGCACAGGATCGGAAGGACGGCGCGCATGGGCAAAGGCGGCCGGGCGTTTACCCTGGTGCTGCCCGATCAGCTTCCCAAGCTGCGGGACATACAGGACAAGGCCGGGACGAGGATAATGCGGCAGATCATGCCCCGCCTCAAAGAGAAGAGCCAGCACGGCCCCGAGACTGCCCGCGAGTCTGAAAGCCTGGCGGGACGCCCTTAAAAGGGGCACCTTTCCAATCGGCTACCTTGTTGGGTTTCCCTTCGGGGTAGCCGAAAAAAATCTCCCTACAATCCATCGTATGCATGAGGCGACCGCCCTATCACGTAAAGCGGAGCGCCCGCAAGGAGCACGGCAATCCCTATCAGCCCGCCCCTTCCCGTATACACGACGCTTGAATAGAGCATGTAGAGACAGGCGCCGCAAAAAACGAGCGGCGTCGCGGGATAAAGAGGTACGCGGAAGGGCCTCGCTATGGCCCTTTCCTTCTTCCGCAACAGCAGCAAAGAGATCCCGACCATCAGGAAAAACAGCCAGAACGCGGGTGCGGTATACGCCACCATCATCGAGAAGCCGCCCCGCGAGCCCATGCCGGCCAGCACCAGCGTGATGGCGGCTATGCCCTGAAGGAGAAGTCCCGGCGCGTGCGCCGCTTTATCCCCCCGGCCGAAAAAGCCGGAAAACACCCCTCCGAAAGCGTCATTCCTCCGGGCGCCTTTGACGATGACGCCGTTCATACTGCCCAGGGCCACAAGGACCACGAGCAGGCCCATAAAGACGGCGCCCGCCTCACCCGCAACACCGCGCATCGCGCTGGTTGCCGCTGCCCCGGAAGACGCGCACGCCGCGAGCCCGAGGGACCGCAGGAGGCTATAGTTAAGGAGCAGGTAAATTGCCGTGATGGCCCCTATCCCGCACAGGAGCACGCGGGTCATGTTCTTCCGCGCCCGCCTGACTTCCGAGGAGAAGTGGGCGATCTCGTTCCATCCCCCGTAGGTAAGGAGCACGAAAATCAGCGCCATGCCCACACCGCCCGCCCCACCGGCAGAATGCGCGGCGGCTGCCCTGGTGGAGCCGTCCGGCGATGCCACGAGGCCGAAGCCGACTACCGATATCAAACCCAGACCGATGGCCGCCGTCAGTATGCTCCGCGTCCGCTTGCCTTCCGGGACGCCCATTATATTGATGAAGGTGAGGAGGACGATAGCGCCGACCGCATAGACGGCCGACGAGTAAGGGCCTAGCCTCACGACCTCGGAGGCATAATCGCCTATAACAAACGCGTGCATCGCGACCAGGCCCGTTTGGACCACCGACAGGCGGGACCAGGCGAAGAGGAAGGCCGGTCCGTCCCCGAAGGCGCGCTCCAGGTAGTGGTAGTCGCCTCCGGGATGTGGGTACGCCGAGGCCAATTCCGCGTAACAAAGCGCGCCGACGAGGGAAATCGCTCCGCCGGCAAGCCAGAGGAGCAACACGCCGCCGTTGCTGTGACACTGGGCCGCGACGAGCGAGGGCGTCTTGAAGATGCCGGCGCCCAACACCATCCCCACGATGATCGCGGCGCCGTCCGGGACGGTGAAGATGCCCCTTGACGGCCTCTCTTTCCGGGAGCGGCGCTCCCCTTCCGTCTCCTCCTGTGCCACCAGTCTTATGTGTCGTCTTGACAACAAATCGCCGACCTGCCTTCCCTGTGGCGGATTAATGTATAAACCTAATGTCGCCCTCGTTCGCCTGTCAAGCCGGGGGAAAAGGAAGGAAGAAGCGGCGGGTAAAGGCGGAAGGAAGAAGCGACTCGTTACCGCTCTTCGAATATGCCCATTTTCCGGAATTTCTCGTATCTCTGTGTTTTGAGGTCTTCACCGCACATCTGTTGCAGGTCTTTGAGGTGCTTCGCTATCACCGACGACACGGCCTCGAAGGTTGCAGCCCAGTCCCTGTGCGCACCTCCGAAAGGCTCGGGCGCGATCTCGTCGATTACCTTCAGGGCGTAGAGGTCCTGGGCCGTAGGCTTGAGGGTGTCCGCGGCCAGAGGCCCTTTCGATCCGTCTCTCCAGAGGATCGCCGCGCACCCTTCCGGTGAGATGACGGAATAGATCGCATTTTCCATCATGAGGATCCTGTTGCCCACGCCTATGGCCAAAGCCCCTCCGCTCCCGCCCTCGCCGATGACGATCGAGATGACCGGGATGGAAAGGGAAAACATGTACTCTATGCTCGATGCGATAGTCTCGGCCTGGCCCCGCTCCTCGGCCCCCACGCCGGGAAAAGCGCCCGGCGTGTCGATGAAGGTAATGAGCGGCTTGCACCATCGGTCGGCAAGCTCCATCAGCCTCATCGACTTCCTGTACCCTTCCGGGTTGGCCATGCCGAAGTTCCTTGCCGCCATGTCGCTTAAGGTGTTGCCCTTCTGCTGCCCCACGACAGCGACGCTGATGCCGTTGAACCGTGCGAACCCGGCGATCACGGCCGGATCGTCCCTGAACCTCCGGTCTCCGTGGATCTCGATAAAATCGGTGCACAGGTTCTGGATATAATCGAGCGTGTGGGGACGGTTCAGGTGGCGTGAGAGCTGGCAGCGCTGCCAGTTGCTCAGGTTACCGTAGATGTCTTTCTCCGCCTTCGAGACCTTCTTCAACAGCCCATCCAGCTCCTTGGCATAGTGGGCATCCCTCACGTCGTGAAACTTCCTTATCTCTTCAATCCTGCGCTCAAGGGGCTCAAGCTTCTTTTCGAAATCGAGATAATATCGCTTCATCCCGCCATCACCTCGATATCCAGGCCCGTCTCGAAGTATTTCCTGATCGTTGCGCTCTTCCCCGCGTCGATGCGCACCTCGGGGACGAGGAACACCCTCCGGTCCCCATTCCGGAAAAATTCGAGAGAGACCCGGGAGTCCCCCCTGATGTTGGCGAGGACGTCTCTCAGTTTCCGTAAGTGGTCCTTTTTGAAAATGCTGCAATCGATCTTTATGCGCACTAATTTCTCCAATTCGTTCTGGATCTCCTGGAGCGGCGTGATGCTCTTTGCCCTGATGCGGGTTGTCCCGTCCTCGGTCCTCTCGGGAGACCCCGTGACCACAAGGGGGCCGTCGCTCTTGATGACGAGAAGGTTTTTGGAGAACAGGTCAGGGAAAACGACCGCCTCTATGATACCCTTCGTGTCTTCTAGGGTGATCGTCGCCATGCGGTCTCCCCTCTTCGTGGTGATCTCCTTACACCCGTTCACGATGCCGACGATCGTCACGTCGTCGGTCGTCTCCGCCTCCTTGATGCTGTTCGTATCGAGGGGGGTAATCTGGGAGATGATATGCTGGTACGCGGAAAGGGGATGCTGGCTGAAAAAGAAGCCGAGCGCCTCTTTTTCCCCTTTTAGTATCTCCGCGCGGTCGAGTTCCTCGGCGTCGGGGATCTCTTCTTCTTTTGGCGCCCAGGTATCCGCCCCGAAAAAATCCATCTGCTGGGTGTTCTTGCCGTTCTTCTTCGAAAGCCTATCCCATTTTTCCTGCACCAGCGTAAAGAGCTGGGACCTCTTCAGACCCATGCTGTCAAAAGCGCCTGCCTTGATTAGGCACTCCACGACCTTCTTGTTCACCTTCCTGGAGTCGACGAGGCTGCAAAAATGGATGAACGAGGTAAAGCCCCCGCACTCCTCCCTGGCGCTGAGGATGCTGTCGAGGGCCGCTTCTCCCACGCCTTTTATGCCGAGCAGCCCGTATCNNCTCGTTGACGTCGGGCGGCAGGATGACTACTCCGTTTTCCCTGCACTCGGTGATATACTTGATCAGGGTGTCGGTGTCGCTCACCTCGTTCGTGAGGATTGCCGCCATGAAGGGCAGGAAGTGGTGCGCCTTCAGATAGGCCGTCTGGTAGGCCACGAGGG
>PLSJ01000231.1 GCA_003165115.1 Syntrophaceae bacterium
AAGGAGGAGCATCATGAGGAATGAGCATAGGAGCCACGCGGCTTTCATTATTATCGTCCTGTTCTTCATGGGCTGTGCCGCGCAAGCTGCCGCCCAGACACAGCCGCCGGGCAAAGCGGTTTCCTCCGGGAGCGCCGTGCAGGAGCAGTTTCACAAGGCCCGGACAAGCTTCCTGAAAAAAGACTTTCATGACGCGGCATCCGAGATCCGGTCGGCGGCCGGATTCCTTGAGAAAGAAGAGACACGGGCCACTGGAGAGGGGAAACAGAAGCTCGCATATTCGGCACAGGACCTGCGCACGTTGGCCGACAGGGTCGAGAAGAAGTCCGTCAAATCGGAGCGTGAGCTGGATGAGAGCTTTGCCCGCGCCGAAAACGCCCTTGCGCGGCAGTACCATGAACAAGCCTCCGAATCCTGGGCAAAAAAGGAGGCGGTGCTGGCCGGCGAGCGCCTTCGCGCGGCGGCTGCGCAGCTTGAGAACACGCTGGCCTGGACAGGCGGCCGGATAGAAGAAAAAAGTAAAAGAGTCATTCAGGAGGCGAGGGGCCTTGGCGAGAAGATGGAAAAAGGTGCGAACGTGGCCGCGTCCGATATGGGTAAGTCTCTCGACGCGGTCAAAAACGAGATCGACGAGGCGGCCCGCAAGATAACGAGGATGACGGGGGCCGTCGCGATCCAGCCGGCCCACAGGCCAAAGGAGGCCGTCGACCTGACCACCGCCGTCGTGCGGGTGGCGAATCAGGCGATGCCCGCCGTGGTCTACATCGAAGTGACCGAAAGCCGTACGGTGCAAAACCCGGCTCCGCCGCTCGGGAATGACCCTTTCCTCAAGCGCTTTTTCGGCACGCCCAACCAGCCGCGAAAGTTCAAACAGGAGATGAGGGGCCTGGGCTCGGGGATAATCATCGACGCCAGGGGATACATTCTTACCAACAGCCATGTCGCGGCGGCGGCGTCCAGTATGCAGGTGACGCTGGCGGACGGCAATCAGTATCCCGCGACCCTGGTCGGGGCCGACCCCAGGACAGACCTCGCGGTTATCCGCATTTCGGCCAAAGAATCCCTTCCTTATGTGACCTTCGGGGATTCGGACAAGGTCGAGGTCGGCGAGTGGGTGGTGGCGATAGGCGCCCCCCGTGCCCTTGAGAAGTCCGTCACCCAGGGGATTATCAGCGCCATGCACAGGACAGGCATCACCGACCCGAACAGCTACCAGGACTTTCTCCAAACCGATGCCTCCATGAATCCGGGCAACAGCGGCGGCCCGCTGCTCAATCTCTACGGCCAGGTGATCGGGGTGAACGCCGCCATAGCGACCGAGTCCGGCGGCTCCGAAGGGATCGGCTTCACCATCCCGAGCAGGATGGCCCTCTACGTCGTGAACGCGCTTATGGCCCACGGCAAGGTCGAGAGGGGATGGCTCGGGGTAAGCATCCGTAACCTTAACCCCGAGCTGGCGAAGGAAGCCCATGTGCCAACGCTGTCGGGCGCCCTGATCGCGGACGTGGTCAAGGGAGGACCGGCGGAGAAGGCGGGTCTGAAAAAGAACGACGTCGTGATCGCGTATGGAGATCAACAGATTCCCGACGCGGGCACCCTCCGGAATGACGTGGCCCAGACCCCCATCGGCAGCCAGGCAAAGCTTACCGTGCTCCGGGAGGGGAAAAAGGAACAGGTGACGGTCACCATCGGCAGCCTGGAGAACGCCGAGCCGGTCATGGCCGCGGTGGTGAAAGAGCGACTGGGGGCGGAAGTGAGAGATTCCACGCCCAAGGAGGTCGAGCAGTACGGCGGCCATAAGAAACAGGGCGTGGTGATCACCCGGCTGAATGCGAAAGGACCTCTGGCGACGGCGGGGTTCGAGGTGGGAGACATGATCCTGGCCGTCGAGGGGCAGCCCGTGGCCGGGACAGCAGATTTTATCGGCCTGGTCAGCGCCCTGCCGCCGGGGAAGAGGGCGTCATTCACGGCGCTCGACCACAGGACCGGAAATACGGGGAACATTTTTGTGATGGTGAAGTAGCCGGTTTTGGCGAAACGGGAGAGCACCGCCCTTTAGGGCATTTTGTGACAACCCATGAGGGACGGTGCGGGGTCGGATGAGTAATGCAGCCGCATATCCGCTATCTGGCAAAGCTTTCGGCCCCCCTTCTCTGTCTGGCGGCGAGCTACGTGCTGGGGGAGGCCGGCCCGGACACGCGGGTCATTGTGCGGAATATGCAGGCGGCCTGGGCGCGGGCCGTCGATTACCGGGTGAAGGTGGAGGTCAGGACGTACAAGGCCGACGGCTCGTTCGCCACGCAAAAATTCTTGTACACTTTCAAGAAGCCCGACCGCATTCGCCTCGACCTCGAGTGGCCGCACCCCGGGATGGTCCTGATTTTTCCCGATAAAGAGGGGAAGGTGTTCGTCGAGCCGTCCGGCATCGGGCGTTTCTTTCACCTTCATCTGCGACCCGACAGCTCACTGCTTATCGGTTCCTCGGCACAGCGCATCGACCAGACGGACCTGGGGCTGCTCGTCCGGCATATCTCTTACGATCTCACGGACGGGCGCCGCGGCCCGGCAGAGGCGGTGGACGAGGATGGGTCGAGCGTTATTCACGTGCGGGCGGCAGATCATTTCCGTCCCGATACGGTGACGTGCTACAGGTTCTTTATCGACAGGACCACGTGGCTTCCCGTCAGGGTGGAAGAATCGACGCCCGAAGGACGTCCGGAAAGGAGCGTTGCCTTCGACGGGCTGACAATCAATACCGGAGTCCCTGACAGTCTCTTCCGGACAGAATAACAATTAGTACGGATGAAGGGAAAAGGAAGGGAGCAGATGGCAACCGGTTCAGATATAGGCAGGCAAGCCGAATGGTTCGTGCCCAGGTTCGGCCCTGCCCGGTTCAGGTCCTTCGTCGGTCTCCTTTTCCTGCCCTACACCGGCATGGTGCTCTCTTTTTCGGTGGTCGGCTCCGTCGTTGCCCTTTCTCTCGACTGGAACAGGGTCGTTGCCATCGTCGTCATCTATCTCCTCGGCCTCGGCGTAGGGGCCCA
>PLSJ01000382.1 GCA_003165115.1 Syntrophaceae bacterium
TCATGCTCAGGATCACGTTCTTTCTTATGGGGTCCTGGCCGGTGGTCGGCTCATCGAAGAGCACGATCCCCGGATCGGTCACGAGGGCGCGGGCCAGGGCCGCCCTCTTCTGCATGCCTCCCGACAACTCCGCGGGGTACTTGTCTTTTGCGTCGGTAAGCTCCGTCTGCTCTATACGCCTCATTACCTTCGTGTTTATTTCTTCCCCGTTCAATGAGGTCGTCTGAACGAGGGGAAGGGCGACGTTCTCGAATACCGTCATGGAATCGAAGAGCGCGTTGTGCTGAAAGAGATAGCTGATATGGCGCTTATACTCCTTCCATTCCCTCTTCGTCATTCCGAAAAGCGGCTTGCCGGCGAAGAGTATGACCCCTTCGTCGGGCTGCAGCAGGCCGATTATGTGTTTCATCAGCACGGTCTTACCGGTGCCGCTCTTCCCGATGATCGTGGTAATCTCGTTTTCATATATCTTCAGATTGACCCGGTCGAGCACCGTTCTTGCGCCAAACCGCTTCGTCACGTTCCGGAACTCGATGAGGGGATCTCTCGCCATTTATTTCACGTCAGGAAGGAAGTCACCACGTAGTCCGACACGAGGACCATGGTGCATGAAAGGACAACGGCCGCCCTGGTGGCGAGACCCACGTTCTTCGCCCCCGAGCTTTCGGTCCGCATATGGCAAAAGTAGCCCTCGAAGCAGCAGATCATGGAAACGATAACGGCGAACACGATCGCTTTGATAAATCCCCCCCGCACGTCCGCAATGGTCACCGATGACTGCACGCGGTAAAGGTAGGCGCCTCCGCTCGCGCCCAGGAGGACGACGCCCGTGAGGTACCCGCCGATAATCCCGACCAGGTCAAAAAAGGCGGTGAGAAGAGGCAGGCCGATGATCGAGGCGGCAAGCCTGGGACTGACCAGATACCGGACCGGGTCTATACCCATGGTGTCCAGGGCGTCGATCTGTTCCGATATACGAAGGATCCCTATCTCTGCCGCCATACCGGAGCCTGCCCTGGCAGCCACCATGATCGCCGTCAGGACGGGCCCCAGCTCACGGACCAGTGAAAGCGCCACGGCGGTGCCGAGGACGCTCGCGGAGCCAAACTGCACCAGCGTGTAAAACAACTGAAGTCCCAGCACCATGCCCGTAAACAGGCCCACCAGGACCACGATGCCGGTCGACGTCGCGCTCACGTAGTAGAGCTGCCACGCCATCTCTGCCAATTGTTTCCGGGAAAAAATACCACCCAGCGAGACCAGGAAGAAGATGAAGATCGCGCCAAGGTCGCCCAGAATCAGCAAAAACCGCCTGCCGATGGTGGCAAAAAACCTCAAAACCAGGCTTTGCCGTTCCTCCCGGCCTGCGCCCGGCAGCCCGATTCCCAATTCGCCCTTGACCATGTTAGAAGTAATCTATGAACTATTCACAAAAATGCAATCCTTGCGGACCCTTCCGTTTTCGATACCTCCCGCTCTATTTCCTGATGCGCCATACGAGCAGGGCGGCGGCGGCCATCGGAACACTCCACAGGAGGGCCTTTTTCAACTTTCCCCGCCTCACGTTTGCCAGGACCCTGCTCCCGGCAATGGCCGCACCGGTCTCGACCCCTTTTTGCACGAACCCCATCATCTTGCGCCTCCTGTGGATAAAATGAGCCTTGCCTATGACTCAAACGTAGTGCCTTGTCGCCGCCTGTCAACTCCCCCACCGCTTGCCGCCGCGCCTGCGGTTATGGGTGGACTACCCGGCGAAAATGAAGTAGATTCCTTACCGGAGCCGATGGACTATATAAAAGTGACGGCCGCTATCATCGAGAAAGGCGGACACATCCTGATAGGCAGGAGAAAGGCGGGCCCGCTCAAAGACATGTGGGAATTCCCCGGCGGGAAGATCGAGGACGCCGAAACACCCGAGGAGTGCCTGAAAAGGGAGCTTCGTGAAGAGCTTGATATCGAAGCCGCTATCGGGCAATTCTTCCTGTCGAGCAAGCATGCTTACAGCCATGCCGCGATAGAGCTGCTGGCCTATAAGGCAACGATCGTCGGGGGTGAGCCTTGCCTGCGCGACCACAAAGAAATACGATGGGTGACCGCAGGGGACCTTCTTTTGTATACATTCCCCGAGGCGGACCGGCCCATAATCGAAAAACTGATCGCGGAAAGCGGGTGAGAAGGCGCCCGCGTGCGGAGATGTCTCACCCGGCGTCACTTCTCCACCGCCCTGACCGCCTGTTCCCTGTCGGGCGCAAGGTCCGCGTCATAGAACGCCTTGTCGGACGGGAGGACCAGGTTGAACTCGCTTGTGTCGTCAACCTCCAGTAATGCTTTCCCGATCTTGAAATCGAGCACGTGGCCGCCTGCCTTCCGGTCTGCCGTGATAAAATGGAGGTGGTACCCCGGCACATTGACGCCCTTGACATAGGGCGGACAGCGAAATCCCACAATGGTGCCCTCCACGTTGCTCAAAGTGAAAAGCCCCTGGTTTTTCACCACCTCGTCCAGCGNNAAGCGGCCTGTAGGGCCTCACCTGGCGCGCCACGCTTCTCGCCCTGACCATCTCGAACGTCCCCGTGATCTTGATGACATAGAACACGTTGGGCGTCGGCAGGAGCCTGTCGGTCTTCACGACAAACCGCCGAAAATCGAGGCCCTTCTCGAGAGGCACCGCCCTGTCGGCCTCAAAAAACGTGACGGCGGCAAAAGGCGTTTTCGTCCCTGGCTCCGGGCGCTCCACGGTGCCCGCCGCAGTGATGCGGTAGAACTCTCCATCGAGCAGGAGCATCTCACCGTCCAGCGTGTTGAAGGTGCCCAGGCCGAAGTCG